>DAIQPR010000129.1:0-7332 GCA_036787315.1 Polynucleobacter sp.
CAATACCTCCATCCCCTCATTCTCAATCGATTCTGCAAGGTCTCGAATTCCTGAGCCTGAGATATTCTCTGAACGAAAGTCTTCGTCAATTACAACGACTGGAAATTTAAGTTTCATGGATTTCCTTTTTATAAGGGTTATTAAGTTGAACTTATTATCAACTTAAATTCTTACAATTATAAAAAAATTAAGGCTCGAGATACTTATTCCAAATTATGGGCCAGGCCTTGGCAATTTATTGCTTTAGTGCATTTCCAAAACTCAGTTACTGGGGATGAGTATTTTTTGATTCTTAATTTTTTAGATTTCAAAACACTTGATGAGTTTATGTTTTTGGTAAAGTAACACCAACTTGACCTTGGTATTTACCATTGCGATCCTTGTAAGAAGTCTCACAAACCTCATCGCTCTCAAAAAATAATACTTGAGCACAACCCTCTCCAGCATATATTTTAGCGGGTAATGGCGTCGTATTGGAAAATTCTAAGGTCACATAACCTTCCCATTCAGGCTCAAATGGAGTTACGTTAACGATAATACCGCACCTAGCATAAGTACTTTTTCCAACACAAACAGTTAAAACATTTCTTGGAATCCTGAAATATTCCACTGTCCTTGCTAATGCAAAAGAATTAGGAGGAATAATACAAACATCACCATGAAAATCTACAAATGATTTCTCATCAAAATTTTTGGGGTCAACAATCGTGCTATTGATATTGGTAAAAATTTTAAATTCTGGTGCACAACGGATATCATACCCATAACTAGAAGTGCCATAACTTACAATTTTTTGACCACTCTCATTGGTTCTAATTTGACCTGGCTCAAAAGGCTCAATCATGCCATGTTCAGCCGCCATTTTTCTAATCCATCGATCTGATTTAATCGCCATAACAATATTTTTTCACTGATAAATTGATAACGGTTTCTATGATACTAGGTTATACCTGCGGGTCGGAAACAAATTGAATTCGATTTGCACCTTCATATACTAAAAAATGCTCGCCAGAACACCTTGCCATCATTGTCATTTTAATTTGCTTCGCAAGTCCAAGACCCATTTGCGTGACACCTGATCGTGTCATTAAAAAAGGGATTCCCATCTGTCCACCTTTAATAACCATTTCTGAAGTCAATCTTCCAGTAGTGTAAAAAATCAGATCTTCCCCAGAAATACCATCTAGCCACATTAATCCTGAAATCGCGTCAACCGCATTATGCCTTCCAACATCTTCAACGAAATAAACTAATTCAGGGGAGTTTGTATTGTTCCTAAATACCGCACAAGCATGCACTGAACCTGCTTTTTTATAAATAGAAGGATGAATACGAATCTGTTCAATCACCTTTACGATATTTGTTTGTTTTAGTTGGATATTGTCTGGTAAACGAAGAGCCTCAATTTCTTCCATGAAATTGCCAAACATTGTTCCCTGACCACATCCTGAGGTCACTGTTTTCTTTTCTATCCTATTGCGAACTGCATCAATGGGTAATTTTGTTTTAACCGCAACTGAATCAGTTTCCCAGTCAACTTGAATGCTTTCAATATCAGTAATATCTCTAACTAAACGCTGATTTCTAAGATACCCTAAAGTTAAAGCCTCTGGAGCACCGCCAAGAGTCATTAGCGTAACAATTTCCTGCTTATCAATATAAATAGTTAAAGGTCGCTCACCAGGTATTTCAATACTCTGCTTACGACCCTTTTCATCTAAGACCTCGATCTGATGCGTAAGTGGCAGTGCATTGTTTGAAAGTTGTGGACGATAGGACATGATGAATTAAGAAAACCCCTTATAGATAGTTATAAGGGGTTGAGGATTTATAAAACCTTACTTTTTAGCTGTTTCAGCTGGTTTTGCTGGTGGAGTTGTGCTGGCTGTAGTAGCTGGCGTGTCCGCTGGAACTGCAGCAACAGGTGGCTTAAATTCTCCAGGATCTACGCAATCTGGAGTTGCAACTACTTTATCTTTTACAGCATATGATTTCGCTACTTTATTTTGCGCCATACAAAGAGCGTAAGCCGCTTTTTTGTCACCATATTCTGTTTTTGCTTTTGCTAATTCAGCTGCCTCTTTTGCTTCAGGAGTTAAATCTGGTAACTTTGCCTGAGATGAAAAAGCAAAACCAATTCCAATTAAAAAAGTTATAGCGTAGATTTTTTTCATGTTGTTGTCCTAACTATTTTTTTTGCCACGTTACTTAAAGCACTGTTTTCTGGTTCGCGAGATGCTGGAATTTTGCCAGCATTAATATCATCTAGCCATATTCCGTGGTGCTGTCTTGCCCAAGACTCATCGCAATAACCAGTCTTCATTCCATCCAGTGCGCCTTCAGTACCAATTGTTCCAATATAGATATGCCCCATTGCGAAAACAATAATTAAAACCGCACTCACTACGTGAATAATATTGGCAATCTGCATCGTTCCACGCCAATAGCTGAGTCCTGGAACAATCATATCTAAAACCCATCCAGAACCAGCAACAATTAAGCCAATAATGGTCATTCCCAACCAGAACCAAATTTTTTCACCAGCATTAAATCTTGCAGCATCAACGTGACCAAAAATTCCTCCACCAGACTTTAACCAAGCCCAATCACCCTTTTGCGGCATATTATCTTTAACCATCAAGACAAAAAATACGATCACACTTAGCGTAAAAATAGGACCAACTAAATTGTGAACATTTTTGAAAATATACAGGATGATGCCGTACACAGAATGTCCAATAATAGGCATTAAAAAGTGCTTACCAAACAGAATAAAAATACCCGTTATTGCTAGAGCAGTGAAACTATATGCCATTGTCCAATGGACTAATCTTTCTAAAGCAGTAAAACGTTCAATTTTTCTTCCAGTTGGAAGCTGATTTAATTTGATTGGTCCTTTAAAGAAATAAATCGTTAAAAGTCCTGCTGCTACCAAGACTAAAACCCAACCACCAAAAACAGTAATAATGCCGTTTCTTAACATGCGCCATTGTTGCCCTGATTTTTGAATCAATACACCAGCTTCCTTTTTAGGAATACTGACGTAATGAGCTTCATCCGAATTAACAGCTCTCCAAAAAGGAGCATTATTACCAGGCTGAGTTTGGGCACGCTCACTCTGTGCTTTTGCATCAGAACCTTTTTCCACATCCATAATATTCGCTGATTCAACTTGTGGAGCAGGTGCTTGTGCATTCGCAAAACTAATGAATGAACAAACAATAAGCACCGTTAAACTTGCGAGTAATTGTCTGAAATGATTCATGGCTAATCCTTATGAGGGTTACTCTACGCGTGAGTATTCATTTTGATTTTGATTACGCGCTTTTAATTGTGCTTCCCAACTCGTTTTATCTCCAGGAGTCCAATTCTTGACGACGTATCCATTTTTTGCACCAGCATATAAAGGCTGATCAACATTTTTACGTGCGCCAAGATTTTGAACTTTTTCAGAACAAGCACCAAGACTTAAAGCCAATAAGATAGCGAATAGTATTTTCATGATTTTGCTCCCGCTGCAACATCTTTCTTCGGCATTCCGTATGCAGTTCCCCAACCAAAAACATCACCACCTGCAGCTTTGCCATTACGTTGACGATGTGTAACACGGTTTCTAAAGATATCTGAAACAACATCACCATCACCAGCCATAAGAGCCTTAGTGGAGCACATTTCCGCACAAGCAGGCAATTTACCTTCTGATAAACGATTGCGGCCATACTTTTCAAATTCTGCTTCTGAACCATGCTCTTCTGGGCCACCAGCACAGAAAGTACATTTATCCATCTTGCCACGCATACCAAAAGTACCTTGACTTGGGAACTGAGGAGCTCCAAATGGGCAAGCATATGAACAGTAACCACAACCAATACAAGTATCTTTATTGTGGAGAACTACCCCCTCGTCTGTCTTGTAAAAGCAATCTACTGGACAAACAGCCATACAAGGTGCATCTGAACAATGCATACAAGCTACAGAAATAGACTTTTCAGCACCAATCTCACCGTCATTAATGGTCACAACGCGGCGACGATTAACACCCCATGGAACCTCATGTTCATTTTTACAAGCTGTTACGCAACTATTACATTCAATGCAGCGCTCTGAATCACATATAAATTTCATTCTTGCCATGATATTTTTCCTTTATTCTCTCTATAACTTAGGCAAATTTTTCAATTTGACAGATGGTGGTCTTTGTTTCTTGCATCATCGTCACACTGTCATACCCATAGGTCGTTGCTGTGTTAACAGCTTCACCACGAACAATCGGCGCAGCTCCCTCAGGATATGAATCAATAATGTCCTTACCTTGCCACCATCCAGAGAAGTGGAACGGTATAAAGGCATGCTCAGCATCGACACGATTTGTAACCATTGCACGGACCTTGATCTTAGCTCCAGTTGGACTCTTGACCCAAACAAAATCATTGTTCTTGATGCCACGGTCGGCAGCTGCCTTAGGGTTAATCTCAACAAAATTTTCTTGTTGTAACTCAGCTAACCACGGATTAGATCTAGTTTCTTCTCCACCCCCCTCATATTCGACCAAACGGCCTGATGTGAGAACAATCGGAAACTTCTCATATAACTTGTCTGCAATGTTTTTATCTTGCAAAGTTTTATAAAGCGTTGGTAAACGCCAAAATGCCTTTTTATCACCATGCGCAGGATACTTAGCAGTCAAATCTGGACGTGTTCCAAACAATGGCTCACGGTGCTTAGGAACTGGGTCTGGGAAGTTCCAAACCACTGCACGTGCCTTGGCATTACCAAAAGGATGGCAGTTATGAACCTTGATAACTACTCTTTGGATACCACCTGACAAGTCAGTCTTCCAGTTTTTGCCCTCAGCAGCTTTTTGTTCTGCCTCAGTTAAATCTGACCACCAACCTAATTTTTTGAGGAGCACATGATCAAATTCAGGATAGCCAGTTTTAATATCAGCATTTTTGGAATATGAACCATCTTCAGCTAACAAGTTAACGCCATCTTTCTCAACACCAAAGTTGGCACGGAAGTTACTACCACCTTCCATCACTGTTTTGCTAGTGTCATACAAATTAGGTGAGCCTGGGTGTTTTAACTCTGCAGTACCCCAACATGGCCATGGCAATCCGAAATAATCGCCAGTAGTGTCATAGCCAGTTTCAGCATCAACGCCACCCTTAGACTTTAATGTCTTAGGATCAAAGAGATGCATGTTTCTCATATGTGCTTTTAAACGATCTGGTGTCTGACCTGTGTAACCGATTGTCCAGCAAGAACGATTAATCTCAGTCAAGATAGATTCAATTTGAGGCTCTTTCCAATCTTTGCCAGCATGCTTAACATCTAACATTTTGAAATTTTTAGAAAGCTCTTTACCAAAACCTAAACGATCTGCAAATGCTTGCATCAATACATGGTCAGGAACAGATTCAAAAAGCGGATTAATCACTTTTTCGCGCCACTGTAAAGATCTGTTAGATGCAGTACATGAACCAGATGTTTCAAATTGTGTTGCAGCTGGTAATAAATAAACTGCTCTATTTTGATTTGGAGTGCTGTCATTGGCTTTCATTGCAGCCATTGCAGCTGTAGCACTTGGATATGGATCAACAACCACTAACAAATCCAAAGCATCCATAGCCTTTTTCATATCAGTGCCACGGGTTTGTGAGTTCGGTGCATGGCCCCAGAAGAATAGTCCACGAACATTATTAGGCTGATCGATCAACTCATTTTTTTCGAGAACCGCATCCACCCAACGTGAAACTGTTGTTCCAGATTTCTCCATCATACCTGGAGCATATTGAGCCTTAATCCACTCGTAATCTACGTCCCAAACTTTGGCAAAATGCTTCCATGAACCGGCAGCCAAGCCATAATAACCTGGCAATGAATCTGGGTTAGGACCAACGTCAGTTGCACCTTGAACGTTATCGTGACCACGGAAAATGTTTGTTCCGCCACCAGATTTTCCGATGTTTCCTAGTGCTAACTGAACTAAGCAAGACATTCTAACTATCGCATTACCAGTGGTGTGCTGTGTTTGCCCCATACACCATACTAAGGTTGAAGGACGATTCATTGCCATAGTATGAGCAACTTGATAAACCTGATCTTCAGGAACTCCACATGCTTCTTCTACAGTTTTTGGATCCCATTTTTCTAAAGCTTCTTTTTTGATTTGGTCCATGCCATAAACACGAGCCTTCAAATAGTCTTTATCTTCCCAACCATTTTTAAATATGTGATACAAAACACCGTATAAAAATGCGATATCAGATCCTGAGCGAATTCTGACATATTGGTCAGATTTAGCCGCAGTTCTTGTGTAACGTGGATCAACCACAATAACTTTGCAACCATTTTCTTTAGCATGCAAAAGATGCAACATTGAAACTGGGTGAGCTTCAGCAGCATTTGACCCAATGTACAAAGCAGCTTTTGCATTTTGCATGTCATTGTAGCTATTAGTCATTGCACCATAACCCCAAGTATTCGCTACGCCAGCAACTGTTGTTGAGTGGCAAATACGAGCCTGGTGGTCTGTGTTGTTTGTGCCAAAAAATGACACAAACTTACGCATTAAATAAGCTTGCTCATTGTTATGCTTAGAAGAACCGATGAAGAATAATGAATCTGGACCACTATCTGCTTTTAACTGCTTCATTTTTGCAGTGATTTCGTCTAAAGCTGTATCCCAAGAAATACGTTTGTACTTTCCATCAACCAACTTCATAGGATATTTCAAACGATGCTCACCATGACCATGTTCTCTGAGAGCAGCACCTTTTGCACAATGCGCTCCAAGATTAATTGGTGAGTCAAATACTGCTTCTTGTCTTGTCCATACACCGTTTTCAACAACGGCATCCACTGCACATCCTACTGAACAATGTGAACAAACTGTTCTTTTAACGACAATACCTTGCTCTGCTCCAGCTCCTGGCTTACTACCCATTGCATCAGCTTTTTTAACAAGCGTTAATTGCGATCCAGCAATTCCAACACCAACACCCAATCCTGAACGCTTGAGGAAGGAACGGCGATCCATCGTAGGAATAATATTTTCAAGGCCTCTGGTTAAATTGTGAACAATATGTTGAGAGTTAGCAGCGCGTTGACTTGATTTGCGTGTGAGATTCATATCAAATGTTCCTTATTTGGAATTCTTAAACTAATGTTGTTTTGTAATATTTTTGAACATGCTCAGAAAGTTGATAGCCCTTCTTTTCTGGAGAAATGGCCTCTTCAACTTGAGCAACCACTTTTTTTCCAGCTGGTGTCTTTGAGAGAACTACTGCAGTTCCAGCAACTGCTGCAGCACCAACAAAAAACTGTCGT
>DAIQPR010000130.1:0-7166 GCA_036787315.1 Polynucleobacter sp.
ATCATGTGTTGGACAGCATTGCCCCCAGCGCCACCGACACCGACCACACGAATGTTGGTCTTGCCAGCAACTGTGTCTTCTACTAACTCAAATTCCATACTTCCTCCAAGGTTAATTAATACATTGACGACTTCTATAAAACAACTTCAAAACTACGACTAAAAATTGCCTGTGAACCAATCACGAATTCTTTTTACCACTCCACCAAGGGGCTTAGATTTACTAGCTTCTTGCCCCTGCACAATCTGCGCACGACCTTCTCTTAACAATCCAATACTTGCTGAATATTTTGGATTTCTTAAAACATCTTTTAAATGGCCGTTGTAATCAGGTATTCCGATACGCGCTGGTTTGTTAAAAATTTCTTCTGCTAATTCCACAATGCCAGGCATGCTTGCTGCTCCACCAGTTAAAACAACTCCTGATGGAACCATGTGTGTAAACCCTGAATGCTCTAAAGCATCAACAACAAATTTGAATAATTCTTCAACTCTTGGCTCTATCACTGCAGCTAATGATTGGCGAGAAATCGGTTTAGCTTCTCTATCTCCAATACCTGGTACATCTAACATTGCTAAAGGATCAGCTAATGATTGCTTAGCAGTACCATGCTGTATTTTTAAATCTTCTGCATCCAAGGTTGGAGTTCGCAAAGCCATTGCTATATCGTTTGTGATTTGATCACCACCCAAAGGGATCACTTCAGTGTATCGAATGGATCCTTGAGAAAATACCGCTATATCGGTGGTACCACCACCAATATCAACCATGACAACCCCCAACTCCCTCTCATCCTCAGTGAGCACAGCCAAGCTTGAAGAAAGTGGTTGGACAACTAATTCATTAACTTCTAATCCACAACGACGGATGCATTTAATAATATTTTGTACTGCGCTTTCAGCACCAGTAACAATGTGTGTTCTAACCTCTAATTTTTGACCGCTCATCCCTATCGGATCTCGAACATCCTCTTGGTTATCAATCAAAAATCCCTGAATCAACATATGTAACACTTTTTGATCAGTCGGTACATTGAGAGGCTTCGCATTTTCAATAACACGATCAACATCTAATGCTGAAACCTCTTTATCGCGAATAGCATACATACCCGTGCTATTAAAGCTTTGAACATGATTACCTGAAATAATGGCGAAAACACTATCAACACGACACTGCGCCATAACCTCTGCTTCTTCCAGAGCCTTTTGGATGGATTTCACAGTATCTTCAATATTGACCACTACACCTTTTTTAATGCCTTTTGATGGCGTATTGCCAATTCCAATAACATCAAAATCTCCATTCTCATGGACTTCTGCAACCAAGGTGACTACCTTGGAAGTTCCAATATCAAGTCCTACTAAAAGATTGCGATTGTCCTTACTCATTGCCCTTTCCGCCCATCTACTAACTTGGATTTTTTAAAATCACCTTTTGATTTTTTCTCAGCACTTTGATTAATAACCGACGAAATCACATCGCCATCTAATTGCGATAACAAGGCTACAGTTTCATTCTTGTTATCTGCTTGGCTAGATTCCTTTTTGGTGGAATCAGCTTTTGCAGAGGTCCTTACCGCAAATCCATTGGCATACCTCAAATCAATATAGTCAATTTTGTTCGGTAATTTTTCACTGACTTCTGGCCACACTCTAAAGAATCGATCAATACGATTTTTAATTTGACTACGATCTTTTTGATCTAGGTCTCTACCTAGTTCAAATGTCATTCCATTGTCTAGTTTTGTAGTCCATGAATATCTTGAACTTAATGCAAGACTCTCAACTTTCGCATTTAATGGCTTAAACCAGTCATTTAATTGCTGATAAAGCTCAACAGCCTCTTTATTGCTATTTGTTGGACCAGAAAAATCTACCAAGCCCTTATCTAAATCAGCTTCAGCTAAGTTCACTGTAAATAATTCACCATGATTATTAAGTAGTTTAGGGCCATCATTGGTATTCCAAATACCAATTGGTTCTTGTTCTTCTAAGGTGACACTTAATCCATTTGGCCAAACCCTACGAACACTGGCAGACCTTATCCAAGGTAATTCTTCAAAAGCTTTGCGCGCTTGATCGAGCCGTACACTAAAGAAGTTTCCATTTAAGTGACTAAGCACTTGCGTTTTAACCAAAGCTTGATTGACGTGATGTAACTGGCGACCTTCCTCACCCTGCAACTGTATCTGTTGAATCGTAAATACAGGTCGTTGACCAATCCAAAAGAAGACCCACAGAAAAACCACACCCATAAATGCAAACAAACAGAAATGGGTTAATTGCTTAAGACGATCTTGCGAATTCCAAATCGGCGCAAATACAAAAGTCAATATCGCGACTAATCCGTTAAACATCCCTTTTAAGGTATTAACAAACCACGGTAATAGGACTTCCCCTAACGATGGTGTAGGCGCTTTTGATTTAACCGCGTTTAAAGATGTAGTACTCATTTGCTTAACTCTGCTCTTAAATAGGTTTGATCAAATTGTTGATTCAGGGTTTGATGCAAAATCCACAACACTAATTTTTCATAAGAGATTCCAGCTTGCTTTGCTGCCATTGGAACCAATGAATGAGAAGTCATTCCAGGAGATGTATTCATCTCGAGTAAGTAAGGCTTTTGCGTTGCTCGATCAATCATGACGTCCGCTCTACCCCATCCAGAGCATCCCAAAGCCTGATATGACTGTATCGCTAACTTTTCAATCGCATCTTCTAAATTTGAATCAAGTCCTGGTGGGCAAATATATTGGGTATCATTTGATACATATTTGTGGTGATAGTCATAATTTGCGTCAGGGGCTTGGATTCTTATCATTGGCAAAGCTCGCACATGCATGCCTTGCCCAATCATTGGACAAGTTAATTCATCACCAACGATGCATTGTTCAGCCATAACATCTCGATCAAGTTTGGCCGCCAACTCAAAAGCAGCTTTTAACTCAGAAACATGTTTGACTTTAGTGAGGCCTAAAGATGAACCTTCCCTTGCTGGTTTAACAATCAGAGGTAGGCCTAAATCATTAACTACTTCTTCCCAGTTGGACTGAGCACTCAACATTCTAAATTGAGGGGTGGATAAGCCTTGGCTTAACCAAATATATTTTGTGACCTGTTTATCAATTGCCATTGCAGAAGCTAAAACACCACTTCCTGTGTAAGGAAGAGATATTTGCTCTAAAAATCCTTGCATCGTTCCATCTTCGCCCCACCTGCCATGCAATGCAATAAATACGCGATCAAATTTTTCTTGTGTAATGTTTTCAATCGGCATTACGCCAGGATCATATGGATGGGCATCAATACCTAATTTTATTAATGCGTCAAGAACACCTTGACCAGACTGTAAAGAAACTTCTCTCTCGCCTGATCTTCCACCATATAAAACACCTACTCGACCATAAGTGGAAGGTTTAAAACTCATGGATAAATCATCCACTTCTTTGACCCATTGTTGGAGAGCTAGACTACGCATATTTGCCCTCCACTAATTGAGCTGGTATACCCGAAATAGACCCTGCTCCCATCGTGATGACAACGTCACCATCTTGAACAAAATCCATAATTGATTTAGCAACTTGTTTGATATCTGGTGCATAGACCAAATCTTCAGTTTTTAGTACGTGTGTTGTATTAACTTTTGCATTAGTTTGAATAGCTTCTATCAAACTTGAACTATCAGCACCTTTAATTTTTGGCTCACCTGCTGGATATACTTCAGTAAGTACTACAGCATCAAAGTCTTGCAAAATTTGTACAAAATCACCAAAACAATCTCTTGTTCGTGTAAATCTGTGTGGTTGGAAAGCCAATACTAATCTTCGATTCTTAAAAGCACCTCTTGCAGCAGATAATGTTGCAGCCATTTCAACAGGGTGATGTCCATAATCATCTATCAAAGTAAAACTTCCTCCATTTGGAAGAGCTATTTGTCCATACTTTGTAAATCTTCTTCCAACTCCCTTAAATTCTTTTAGAGCCTGAACAATATCCTCATCACTTACGCCAAGCTCAGTAGCAACTGCTATTGCAGCTAATGCGTTTCTGACATTGTGTAACCCGGGTAAATTAAGCACGATATTTAAGGGGTCTGGAACTTGGCCATGACGTCTCACTGTTTTACGTGTTACAGAAAAGTGCATCGTTGCATCTATTGCCTGAACATCATAAGCACGAACATCTGCATCTTCAGATAATCCATATTTAAGGACAGACTGAGAAACGAAAGGAAGCATGTCCCTAACATTATTGTCATCGACACATAAAATTGCGACACCATAAAAAGGCATTCTTTGTGTAAATTGAACAAAAGCCTGTTTTAACCTTGGCATTGAATGCTGATAGGTTTCCATATGATCAGCATCAATGTTGGTAATGACTTCCATCACAGGTAATAAATTTAAAAATGATGCGTCTGATTCGTCTGCTTCGGCGACAATAAATTCGCCCGTTCCTAGACGCGCATTCGCACCTGCAGAGGTTAATTTTCCACCTATCACAAAGGTAGGATCTAATTTTCCTTCAGCTAGTATTGAGGCTACTAAGCTGGTTGTAGTCGTTTTGCCATGTGTTCCGGCAATCGCAATTCCTTGCTTCAAACGCATTAACTCGCCAAGCATTACTGCACGTTGAATGACGGGTATGTGCGCTGCTCTCGCAGCTAAGATTTCTGGGTTATCGCCAGTTACAGCCGTTGAAATAACAACTGCTTCTGAATTACCAATATTCTCTGGTCTATGCCCTATATAAATTTGAGCACCAAAACTTTTTAAACGTTCGGTAGAAGCACTTTCAGATAAATCGGAACCACTAACGCGATAACCTAAATTGAGCAGTACTTCAGCAATACCACTCATGCCAGCTCCACCAATACCCACAAAATGTATTTGTTGAACAATATGCTTCATGCTAAGCTGACCTCCTTACATACTTCAGCTACTCTTGAGGTGGCAAATGGTTTAGCTTGTTTTAATGCTTGATTAGACATTTCTAATAAATCTGTTCTAGTTATAGTTTTCAAATACTGTGCAAGTATTTGTGGGGTTAATTCTGATTGAGGCATCAATACTGCTGCTCCAGCCTGAGATAAAAATTCAGCATTTTTAGTTTGATGATCATCTACTGCATAAGGAAATGGAACTAAATAAGAAGCCACTCCACAAGCAGCTAATTCAGCAATGGTCATAGCTCCTGAACGACATATCACAAGATCAGCTTTTTCATAAGCTTGAGCCATGTTTTCTATAAACGGCACAATTTCAGCCTTAACTCCCGCTTTTTCATAGTTGGCTTGTAATGCCTCTAAATTCTTTTGTCCTGACTGATGGGTAATCCTTGGCCTTTGGTTTTCTTCTATTAGACTCATCGCCTGTGGAACGATCTCATTTAAAGCCTGCGCACCTAAACTTCCACCAACAACCAATACGTGTAAAGGACCAGTCCTATTTAAAAAGCGTTCACTTGGCTCAGGAAGTTTTAATAAATCGGCTCTCAAAGGATTACCTACCCATTCAGAACCTGGAAGTGCCTGCGGAAATGCACATAAACTTCTAGAAGCCAATTTGGATAAAACTTTATTCGCTAATCCAGCAATAGAGTTCTGCTCATGTAATACAAGTGGATATCCCATCACACGCGCCATCATTCCAGCAGGGAATGTTATATATCCCCCCATCCCTAAAAGTACATTAGGTTTGATTTTTTTGATGACACCAACACTTTGCACTGAAGCTTTTAATAAATGAAATGGCAGTTTTAACTTGGTCATCAAGCCCTTACCTCTGAGACCTCCAAACGTAACAGGCTCAAAAGGGATTCCACGTTGCTGAATAATGTTGTATTCCATCCCATTAGGATTACCTAACCAAAATACTCTCCAACCCTCTAAACGCAAATACTCAGCAACAGCTAAGCCCGGGAAAATATGTCCCCCAGTCCCACCAGCCATAATGAGTATTGATTTAGATAGCGGAGTGAAATTGGTCATATCTTTCCACCTCGCATCAATACACGATTTTCAGCATCAATCTTTAACAGAATTGCTATTGCCATAATATTCAGCAAAAGTGCTGAACCACCATAACTGACTAATGGCAAAGTCAAACCTTTAGTTGGTAACAATCCTAAATTAACACCCATGTTAATAAAGGTCTGCCAGCCAATCCAAATACCGATTCCTTTTGCTACGAGTCCCGCAAAACTTCTTTCAAGTTGTAAACAGGTTCTACCAATCATGAAAGAACGTCTGACGATATAGTAAAAACCAAGAATCACAATAAAGACGCCAACAAATCCTAACTCCTCGCCAATAACAGCAAGAATAAAGTCAGTATGCGCTTCAGGTAAATAATGTAACTTTTCAACACTGCCACCAAGTCCAACACCAAACCACTCACCACGACCAAAGGCCATCAATGAGTGTGTTAATTGATATGCTTTACCCTGCGCCTGAGTTGGATCCCATGGGTCCAAGAAGGCCATGATCCTTGCTCTTCTAAATGGAGACAGGGCAACAATTGCACTAAATGCCATGATTCCAATAAATATTAAATATCCAAATAGTTTTGCGCTGATACCACCCAAGAACAAAATTCCCATTGCAATACCAGCTACTACTAAGAACGCTCCCATATCAGGTTCAAGTAGCAACAACACCCCAACTACTGCCACAATAAATCCCATGGGCAAGAACCCTTTTACAAATGAATGTAAAAACTCTTGACGTCGCACCGTGTAATGCGCAACAAATAAAACGCAAGCTATCTTCATAAGTTCAGATGGCTGAAAATTCATAATCCCCATTGGAATCCATCTTCTAGAGCCTTTGACCGCATGACCCAGACCAGGTATTAATACAGCAATCAATAAAACAATCGTCACCGCAAAAATAAGTGGCGATACTCTATCCCAAACTTTAAGAGGTATCTGATATACAACCAGTCCTGCTATTACAGCTATAAAAATAGATCCTACGTGACGTACTAAATAACTAATACTTGTTTGACTTCCAGTGCTCCCAGCTCCATTTGCAATGGTGATAGATGCTGAATAGACCATCACTACCCCAACCAATACAAGCAAAATCGTTGTCCAAAGTAATGGTTGATCCCATTGAGTCATCCCTGAACGAGTGTATTTTTTTGCTTTCGTTGCATCTCTTAACTC
>DAIQPR010000002.1:0-25263 GCA_036787315.1 Polynucleobacter sp.
ATCCCCACCCATCGTTGCAGTTGTAGCATCCACACCGCCTTTATAAGGGATATGAAGTAAATCAATTCCTGTTTTAGCTTTCAACATTTCCATCGTCAAATGATGCTGACTACCGTTGCCACCAGAAGCATACGCTGGAGCCGGCTTAGTCTTCTTAACATACTCAACAAACTCTTTCAGGTTATTAGCTGGAACCTTGGGGTTGATGGCAAGCACAAACTCATTCGCAGCAAGAGTTGAAACTGGTTTAAATTCTTTATTAGCGTCAGGACTCTTTTTATACAGATATGGATTAATTACAAATAAACTATCCATTCCGACTAATAAGGTATAGCCATCCGCAGGGGCATGTGAAACCACATCAGCTGCAATATTGCCATTCGAACCTACTTTATTTTCAACAAAAACAGATAGGCCTAATTGTTTAGTTAATGTTGCAGCTAAAGCTCGAGCAACAAGATCAGGAGCTCCCCCAGGTGGTATTGGAGAAACCAAACGTATAGGCTTGTCGGGATAATGCTGAGCATTACTAATAACTGTAAATAAACCAGCAATAAGAAAAAGCCCTAATTTGATAAAGTTAAACGCCATGATTCAATCAATTAGTCTGATTTGATATTGGCAGATTTAACTAGCTTTGCATAACTCACTAAATCGTTACGAATTAATTTTGCTAAGTCTGCGCCATTTCCACGGTAAGGCTCAACCCCAGCATTAGATAAATTTTGTTTAACTTCAGGTTCATCCAAAATCTTATTCACCTCAACCTGAATTTTTGCAACGATATCTTGAGGTAAATTAGCTGGTCCCATGAGTGCATACCAAACTGCAAAATCCATATCTTTAATACCCTGCTCTTTGAAAGTTGGATTGTCAGGCATTAATGCATAACGATGTGCTGTAGTAACTCCCACGGAATAAAGTCTGCCAATTTTAACGTATTGAGAAACAAGGTTTGCACTCACAATTGCTAGCTCAATTTGTCCACCGACAACATCAGTCACAGCTGGTGCACAACCTTTATAACCAATATGCGAAGCTTTAACTCCAGTCTGTTCTTTGATGATCTCCACCATAAAATGTTGCGGAGTTCCAATTCCACAAGACCCATAATTTAAACCACTAGGATTTTTCTTGGAGTACTCAATCAAATCTTTAAGATTTTTAATCTTTGTTTTTTCCGCAGCCGCCAAAGACATAGGCGTTAAACCTAAAAGCATAATTGGCGTTAAATCTTTCTCAGGGTCATAATTTAATTTACCCGCTAAAGCTGCACTTGTTACCATTGTTGAATTTTGGAGTAACAATGTATAACCATCGTTAGGCGAGCGAACAACTGCCTCACTACCAATGTTTCCTGAAGCGCCTGGGCGATTATCAACAACAATTGCTTGCCCCCAAATATTTTGTAACCTTGCACTAATCTGACGCGCCAAAATATCTGAGCCCCCACCAGTTGCGTAAGGGACAATTAACCTTATAGATTTATTAGGGTAGTTACTTTGAGCATGACTAACAGAAATACTCAATGCACAAAATAGTCCCAATACAGCATGAACAATACCTGATCTATTTTGAATAAATAGCTTATTGATTTTCATTAAATCAATCCTTCTTCTTGTTGACACCATAAATCCCAAGCACGCTTGATTTGTCCTTCATTCGTTGCCATTGCATTCATCGCCTCTTTCTCATGCAAGAAAGTAATTGGTGAATTAAAGGTCATTGCACTTAACTGAAGTTTTGCATTGGATTCTGCGTAATATGCTCTAAACACTGCAACCTCAACAGATGGTGCTGCAATAGTTGCTCCATGACCACGCATCAAAACAAAGTTTTTACGGCCCAATGAAGTAGCTAAAGCTTCTCCTAGGTTGCGGTCACGAATAAGTAAATCATTATCTTCACCTACCGCATCCCTGATTTCAAAACGCGCCACACCACCACCTAAAAAACCACTCATGTGATAAATAGGTTTTAATTCAACATTCGTTACTCCAAACGGAATAATGTTTGCTGAATGACTATGAACAATCGACATAACATCAGGACGCTGACGATAAATTTCACTATGAATATAACGCTCTAAATAAGAACGTTTATCAGTTTCCATTGCTAATTCGCCTTGCATGTCGTAAACCAAAATATCTTCTGGAGCTACGAGTGCAGGCGCACGATTACAAGATAATAAAAAGTGATCCGGGGAATTATCCATCCTCACACTAATATGGCCAAAGCCATCCAAAATTCCTAATTTATAAAGAATTCGGTTTGCTTGCGCGACTTTTGCAGCTAATTCTGGATTTACTTGTAGGGCCATGATTCATCTCCATCCTGTGTATTTTTAACTCAAAACATCATATCACTTTTATGGTGATTGAATCTGATAGGCCCTGTGATAAATTTTCTTTGAAATCAAGCGCTCATAAGTCAAATATGTATTAAACTGCAAGAATAATAGGAGACAAATATGCAAAAAAGAATATATGCATTATTCTCGGCGTTCGCCTTAAGTTTTTTTGTGAGTAGTTTTTCTCTTGCACAAGGAAGTGCCTCAAACTACCCTAATAAGGTGGTTTCACTCGTGGTTCCTTTTACTTCTGGAAGTGGCAGTGACACCATTTCACGGATTGTTAGCCCTAAGCTAAGTGAGCGTTGGAAACAAGCCGTTATCGTTGATAACCGCGCTGGTGCAAGTGGCAATATCGGTACCGACCATGTCGCAAAATCCAATCCAGATGGTTACTCGATTCTAATGGCCATTGATACGATGACAATGACACCCGCAGTTTATAAATCACTGCCGTTTGATCCTGTCAAAGATCTTGATCCTATTGCACGCATTGCTACTTCAAGTTATGCCCTTGCGGTTACAAATACTTTACCGGTAAAGGATGTAAATTCTTTAATGGCTTTAATTAAAAGTAAGCCTGGACAACTGAATTACGGATCCCCGGGAAATGGCACACCCCACCACTTGTCAATGGAACTGCTCAAATCCCTCAAAGGTCTTGATATTGTGCATGTACCCTACAAAGGCATAGCTGGTGCAACAACGGATCTAATCGGCGGTCAAGTTCAAGTTATGTTCGCGACGTTTAATTCTTTGCTACCTTTCGCAAAAGCCGGCAAGCTTAAATTAATCGCCGTAACAGGTGCCAAAAGATCTGAACTGATGCCAGATGTTCCGACTTTCACCGAACAAGGAATTCCTGAAGCTGAAAATTTATACCCTTGGTACGGTGTATTAGTTCCAGCAGGAACACCAAAAGATATACAAAATAAAATCTACAACGATTATGTTGCTGTCATGAAACTTCCTGAAGTGGAAAAACAATTAAATGAATTAGGTATCTATGTCCGTTTAACTAACGGGGAACAACTTAAAGAAATCATTCAATCGGATATTGCCCGTTGGAAAAAAGTCGTCAAAGATGCCAATATTCAAGCTAATTAAAAGAACCTATGACTACAAATACTAATCAATCAGTAATCGATATCTATAACCATGTGATGCCTCCCCTTTATATGGAGGAATTAAAAAAGCACAGCAAAGATCCTGGCTTGTTAAAAAGAATGACTTCACTCAGGCTCTTGTGGGATATTCCTGCACGTGTTGAAATGCTCAAAAAATGGCCGCAAGTTAAACAAGTTTTAACGCTGGCAGTCCCTTCTCCTGAAATGCTTGTTGATGGAGACCTTTCTCCAAAACTAGCCCGTATAGCAAATGAAGGAATGTATGAAATGTGCCAAACATGGCCAGACTTCTTTCCTTGCTTTGCCGCAACACTACCAATGAATAATCCTCAAGCTGCTTTAGAAGAAATGGATTACGCAATTGCAAATTTTGGGGCACGTGGCGTTCAAGTTTTATCGAGTGTCAATGGCGTTGCACTAGATCACCCTGACTATTTTCCAATATTTGAACGGATGGCGAACCATCATCAACTACCTATTTGGATGCATCCTATTCGCCTTGCAAAAAAACCAGATTATGTTGATGAGGAACGATCAAAGTATGAAGTGTGGCAAGTTCTTGGATGGCCCTTTGAAACAAGTGTAGCCATGTCCCGTATCGTTTTTTCAGGTTTATTAGAAAAATTACCCGATCTAAAAATCATTACGCACCATTGTGGTGGCATGATCCCCTATTTCAGTGGTCGTGCTGAAACGCTCTGGGCACAGCTAGGATCTAGGAGCGCTGATAATAGTGAAGCAGATGTTCTGAAATCATTAAGTAAACCACCCATTGATTACTTTAAGATGTTTTATGGAGATACCGTTTTGGGTGGGTCAGCTTCAGCTTTACGCTGTGGCTTAGATTTTTTTGGGACTGAGCATGTCGTATTTGCGAGTGATTGCCCCTTTGATCCTGAAGGTGGCGAGATGTATATTCGTGAGGGTATTCGATCAGTTTTTGCAGTAGGTTTATCTCCTCAAGAAATCCATCAAGTTTGTTGTGGTAATGCTAATTTATTAATGAAAACTAAAATTTTTGAGGACAAATAAAATGATTGCTAATGTAAACGGCATCGATGTGCACTACGTTATTGACGGCAATCCTGATAAACCATGGCTCACGATGGTTACTGGAATCACAAACGACACGACGATGTGGGATGGGCAAATCGATACCCTCAAAAATGATTTTCATATTCTGCGTTACGACCTCCGTGGACAAGGTAAAACATCTAGTACAAAAGGCCCTTATAAAGTCCAACTACTCAGCGAAGACTTAATTGCACTGTGGGACTTTTTAGAAATTAAACAATCTAATTTAATGGGACTTGGTCTTGGAGGTTCTATTTGTTTAGCAATGGGAATTACTCACTCAGATCGCATTATCAAATTAGTCCCTTGCTGCTGTAGATCTAAAATGGTTCCAGGCTTTGCCGCTATGTGGCATGGCCTGCTTGATCAAGTCAAACGTAATGGTATTGAAGCTATTGTGGAGAACACTGCCCAACGTTGGTTCTCAGATAGCTTTAAAACGGCATTCCCTGAAAAATTAAATGCTGTTCGTGAGATGATCCGTGGTACAAGTGCTGACGGTTATCATGGCGTTGTGAGTGCATTTATTCATCTTGATATTGATAATGAGCTTGGAAAAATAAAAGTTCCTACCATGCTCATGGGAGGTGCTGAGGATAAAGTTGGTGGTCCTGAAGATGTGATGCGTGAGATTGCATCCAAAATACCAAAAGCGATTTATATGCCAGTGCCATCAGCTGCACACATTGCTAACCTGCAAAATCCTGCTGGTTTCAATGAAATTCTTTATCAATTTTTAACGCAAAATTCTAATTAAATATCGGAGACATATGTCTAATCGTTTATTAAAAGCTTTATTTTTTATCAATGTATTTGTCTTGTCCTTTGCACACGCGGATACCTTCCCTTCAAAAATTATCAGAATTGTTGAACCCGCGGGTCCGGGAAGTGCAGTTGATAATGCAGCACGTGATTTAACACAAGGCTTGTCAGACCTCTTAGGTCAGCAAGTGATTATTGATAATAAGCCAGGGGCTAATAGTGCAATCGGTGCAAATGAAGTCGCTAGAGCTCCAGCGGACGGATATACGCTTTTACATGGCAACGTCAATAATGCTTTAAATGACTTGCTCCTTAAGAATAATTGTTGCAAATTAGGTGATGCATTAGTTCCAGTTACACGCGTAGTAAGTGTTCCGTTAGTGATGGTTGTTCATCCATCATTGCAAGTAAACAATATTAAGGAATTTATTGCTCTTGCAAAATCAGATCCACAAAAAGTCACCAATGCATCTGGTGGAGGAGGCTCTATTACCCAGCTTTTGGGCGAACTCACCAAAACAAAGGCTGGCATTAAAATGACTGAAATACCTTACAAGGCTATCGGTGCAGAAATGCCTGATCTTCTAGGGGGTCACGTGATGGTTGCGTATCTAGCTCCTGTAGTTGTTGCGCAGCATATTAAATCAGGCAAGCTAAAAGCATTAGGCGTTGCTGGTAATAAAAGAATTGCAATCCTTCCTGATGTGCCAACGCTTGCAGAAGCGGGTTTACCAGGTGTTGAAGGTGCTGGCTGGAATGGGATCTTCGTTCCAAAAGGAACGCCCGATGCTGTCATCGCTCGCTTATTTGCAGAACTCAACAAAGTTATGAATACAATGAGCTATAAGGAAAAAGCTGCAATTTACGGCTATGACATTGGAAGCGAAAGTCCTGCTCAATTTGGTCAGTTTGTAAAAGATGAAATTAGCAAATGGGGCAAAGTCATTAAAGACGCTAACATTAAAATCGAAAATTAAAAGGTTATTCCATGCCATACGCAACAATCCGATCAGTCCAAATCTTTTATGAAACCTTTGGAGATCAAGGTCCTTGGTTAGCATTAAACTCCGGAGGGCGTAATAGTCACGCTGAAATGGCGCCCTTTGCACAGCAAATTGCTGATCAAGGATTTCGGGTTTTAGTCCATGATCGTCGTAATACTGGCGCATCACAAATGCTCTTTGAAGGCACAGATGGTGAAGAAGAAATCTGGGCAGATGATTTATATGAACTCATGCGTAGTCTCAATGCATTACCTGCTTTTTTTGGTGGCTCATCCGCTGGTGCAAGACTTTCGATGCTAATGCGTCGGAGACATCCAGACGCTGTTAAAGGCCTTCTCTTAATGCGCGTTACAGGTGGTGACTTTGCTGCTGGCAGACTACCTAATATGTATTATTTGCAATATATCAAAGCTGCGCAAGAAAACGGCATGGAAGGCGTTTGTAATACCGAACCTTACAAAGAGCGCTTAAGACTCAATCCTAGCAATCGTGATTATTTAATGTCTCTAAGGCCTGAAGATTTTATTGCCCAACAGGAGTATTGGCTCAGTAAGTTTTTACAAGGTCCAAGATCTCCAGTAATGGGTATGGAAAATGCAGAGTTAGAGCAATTCAATTTGCCTGTTTTAATCGTTCCAGGTAATGATAAAACCCATGCAAGCGTTAACGGTATTGCTGCTCACAAACTAATTCCAGGAAGTGAGCTCTTTCAATTACCGACAACTGATCAAGACGTAGATTTAATCGCCTTTCCACTATGGAAGGACTTTTACCCTCTACTAACGCAACGCTTCATACAATTTATGCGTGAACATCCTTAAGCGCTTACCAAGCAGGATCTAAACCATATTTTTTAATAATAGGTACTGCTGTATCTGACTGAAGGGCTTTCATCCAAGCTTTAACTGCAGCTAGATCATTCACTTTTTCGTGAATACCAAAAGCGAAAATAGTGATGCTCTGAATGTCTGGCGGCAAAGGCCCTACATAATCAATCGCTGGAACAGATAAAATCTCTGGTACTTGTTGTAAACCAATCTCGGCTTCGCCACGTTGCACTACAGCCCCAACTGGCTCTCCTTGAATTACTTTTAATTTAGGAGCAAGTGCTGCAGTAATCCCCATTTTTTCAAATAAGGAAACTAGGTAAACTCCACTAGGGCCAGTGGAATAAGCTACAGATTTAGCATTTAATAATGCTTGCTTAACAGCCTCTGCAGAACTTATGTCAGGTTTCACAGAACCCTTTTGCATTCCAATACCAATTCCAGATTTGACATAATTTTGTCTAGATCCTTGATGTATGCGACCTAACTTTGTTAATTCATCAATACCGGTTCCTGAAATAATGACCAAGTCAGCAGCTTCCCCAGTTTTCAAACGATTCATAATTTCAACTGTTGGTAACCATAAGGTCGTTACACGATGACCGGTAGATTTTTCAAAATCAGATTGCATAGCTAAGTAAGCATCTTTAAAAGCAACTGATGCAATTACTTTGATTTCAGAAGCCATTGCCGAGGTACCCATCATAAAGATAAATAAACATAAAACTTTTTTTAAATTGACTTTCATACATGTCTCCTATTCCAATTTTTAATAATTTAATGACCAACATGCAAAGCATTTAATAAGCGTGAAACCATGTTGTATGCAGAAATAGTTGTTACTACTTCTAAGATTTCACGATCATTAAAATGTGATTTAACTTTGCTATATAAATCATCTGGAACCTGAATCTCTCTAGTCATGACATCAGTCAATTCCATCACGAGGATTTCAAGATCAGTAAATCCAGCAGTAATCTTGTCTTTTTGTATGAACTCGATTTGCTGATCACTTACACCAGCTTTTAAAGCGTGAGGCACGTGTGCATCAAATTCAAATTGAGCACGATTTAACACCGCAACTCTTAAAATCATCAATTCACGCAAGCTAGCCGGTAAAGAATTTTTATTTCGCACCGCAGTCAATAAAGCTTCCCAACCCTTGGCAATTTCAGGGCTATTTAAAAGTGTGCGATAAAGCGGTGATATGCGTCCCCGCTCTTTTAAAATATTAGCTTCGATTTCAGCAAGCTCAGGATTGGTTCCTGGAACAATTTCTTCGATTCTTTTTGTCATTTTTTACTCTGGTTTAATATTTTTAGCTTTAATTAATTTAGTCCATTTATTAATATCATTTTTTAATATAGTGGCAAGTTCTTCAGCACTCGATCCAACTGGATCTGTCCCTGATTGCAGCAAGCGATTTTTTACATCTTCTTGGGCTAATACCTTTTTCATTGCTGCATTAATCTTATCAATTTCAGCCTTAGATGTTCCTGCCTTAGCAAATAAAGCATACCAATTATTCGAATCTACACCTGGCACTCCCATCTCAGCAAATGTTTTAACATCGGGCAATGCAGGACTTCTCTTATTAGAGGCAATACCAATTGGTTTTAACTTTCCAGACTTGATGTAACCAATTAAGCCTGGTATGTCTCCAAAAAATCCATCTACGTGTCCACCTAAAACATCTGTAATCGCAGGTGCGGCCCCTTTATAAGGCACATGTAAAAATTTACCTTTAGTGGAATCAGCTAATTGTTCCATCGCTAAATGTGGCACACTTCCTGTTCCAGAAGATGCCATCGTTACTTCTTTCTGTTTAGAGATTGCAACAAATTCTGCACCTTGATTGGCAGGGTAATTAGGGTTCACAACTAGTACTTCAACATTATTAACTACTAAGGAAACAGGGGCTAAGTCCTTTAATGGGTTGTATGATAATTTTTCATATAAACCTGGATTGATTGCTACGGCTCCAGCACTCGTAAACCAAAGAACCTTACCATCCGCTGGTGCATTGATCATATACTCCGCAGAAATAGCACCATTACCCCCAGGCTTGTTATCAATCAGAATTTGTACACCAAGTTCTTTGCCAAGTGGCTCAGCAATAGTTCTTGCCACAAAATCAACAGGACCACCTGGCGGAAAGGCTACCAACATTTTGATTGTATTGGTTTGCGCCATAGTAAAACTGCTTGATGCAAGCCCTAATATAAGAACCCATTTTTTTAAAGTTTTAATCATCATTTTTTTCTTACCTTGTATTAATCACATTTGGCAGACATGCCACCATCAACTACTATTTCTGTTCCAGTAATAAAGCGTGCTTCATCAGAAGCTAGAAAAACTGCAGCATTGGCAGTATCCATTCCATCACCCATAAACGGTAGAGGAATTCTGGCTTGACGCTGTTCTAATATTTGCGATACATCACCGCCAGTTCTTTGTTTAGCTAGACGTGTTTCCACCATCGGAGTATGCAACTGTCCCGGCACAATCGTGTTTACTCGTATATTTTGTTTGGCATACTGCACAGCCAATACTTTAGAAAATTGAATAATGCCTGCTTTAGTTGCTGCATAAGCAATTTGCGCAGACCCTGTCCAACGCATACCTGAAGTTGATGCCATATTAATGATGGCGCCAGATCCACGTTCAATCATTCCAGGAAGTGCGTACTTACATGTCAAAAAAACACTCTTCAGGTTATAGTCAACTTGTGTATCCCACACCTCTTCAGTCATCTCAACTGGACCACCCTTGGCGGACCCTCCAACGTTATTGACTAATATATCAATCCGCCCAAACTGCGCAATACACTCTTGGATCATTTTCTCAATGGAGACGGACTTCATAACATCAACATAGCCTGTTTTGATTTGGGTAATAGCATCTCCAGCATAGCTCAAGGTTTCGTCTAATCGATCTTGATCAATATCTGCAGCAAAAACATGAGCCCCCTCTTGAGCAAAACGTACGGTCATAGCTCTGCCATTGCCCCATCCAGGACCAACAGAACCAGCTCCCGTAATAAGAGCAACTTTTCCTTTTAAACGATCTGACATGTCTTGATTTTTATATTTTTATTGAAATTGATAGAATTTCTCTGGGTTGGAAACCATTATATGCTTGATTTTATTCTCTGAATCTGCAATTCGAGCAATGGAATCCAAGAGGATTTCATCGTGAGGCATGTGATGATGATTTGGGTGTGGCCAATCAGTACCCCATACACATTTTTCAGTAAATCGATCCACCAATGTTTTTGCTAAGGCGACACCTTGATCATATGGGGGAACTTTATCAATCCGATCAACGCCACTGACTTTGACATAAAACTTAGGATCATCTAATAAATGAAGAAGCTTTTGAAAATCTGCATGCATAGCCCCCTTAGAAGCATCAACCCTTGCAATATGATCAATCATGACTGGTACTGCAGATTGTTGTAATTGTGGAGCTAAATCATGAATCAAATCAGAACTAAAGTGCACTTGCAAATGCATCCCTAATGGTTCCAAGCGTTTTGTGAGTTCAAGGATATCTTCCATCGAATCACTGTTTTTTAAGTGTGCCATGAAATTAAATCGTACCCCTCTAAAACCCTGTTGATACATATTTTTTAACTTATCTGATGTTACCGATGCGGAAGTAAGTGCAACACCCAAATATTCCCCTGGTCTTGCTTGCATGGCATCCACAACAACTGAATTATCAAAACCATGTAATGCACTTTGCACGATGACACATCGCTCAATTCCTAATTTTTTATGTAAGGCAAATAACTTTTCTTTAGGAGCGTCAACAGGTGTAAAGCTTCGATCTGAAGCATAACTAAATTTTTCTGCGGGACCAAAAATATGGCAATGTGCATCACAAGACAATGAAGGTAATTTTAAAGTGGGAGTCTGAACATCTTCCCAGTAGGTTCTTTTGAGTTCCATTACATTTATCCTTTTTCAACTAAATCTTTAACATGTAAATTACGTATAGGAGGGCAGAATTGGTAAAAACCAAATGCCACAATCAAGGTTATAAATCCTCCAAATGCAATAGAAGGTACTAAACCTAAGAGGCTTGCAGCAACTCCTGATTCGAGTGCTCCTAGTTCATTAGACGATCCAACAAAAATACCATTAATAGAACTTATGCGTCCTCGCAAATGATCGGGAGAAGTTAATTGAAAAATAGCGACCCGAACCACTACGGATAAGGAGTCAAATGCTCCAGTTAAAAATAAGAAAAAAGCACATAACCAAACATTCGTTGATAAGCTAAAAGCAATAATAGATAAACCAAAACCTGCAACACCCACCAAAATATATTTTCCTGAATTCGTCCAAATAGGATTTCTGGCAAAGTAAAAGCCCGTAATAATCGCTCCAATTGCTGGTGCGGCTCTCAGTATTCCTAAGGTCTCAGGTCCTTGATGCAGTACTTCTTTGACAAAAGCAGGCAACATAGATACCGCGCCACCAAATAGAACAGCCAACATGTCTATGCTCATGGCAGACAATATCAAGTTATGATTTTTGACGTAACGAATACCTTCAACAAAGCTATCCCAAAAAGGAGCAGTATTTTTTTCTCTTTTTAAATTTTTTAAATGAACGGCAAAAACACCATACTGCCCAATAAGGGCACATAATCCAGCAATCAGATAGGTATAGTCTAGGCCAATGCTGGCAATGAAAAAACCTCCGAGTGCTGGTCCTGTAACAACACACGCCTGAAAAGCGGATGAAGCATATGCAGAATATTTTGGTGTTAACTCTCGTGGAATAACTTGACCAAAGATAGATTGATAAGCAGGCCTTAATAAAGCTCTACCCACACCCAAAATACCAATAGATATATAAATGTATATTTGCGCTGGTTCAAAAAAACCTCTTGCAACATACATTAAAAACACACCAATCAGTAAATGCAAGATACTCGAGATAGTTGCAATCATTCTTCTTGAATAAGTATCAACGATGTGTCCAGCAAATAAAGCACAAATAAAATATGGTATCAACTCAGCTAAACCCAATAAGCCAAGTGACATAAAGTCATTAGTTAAATCAAAAAGATGCCACCCAACCGCTACCATCATCATCTGATAGCTAAGTGTGCTTCCGACTCGGTATATTAGAGTAGCTCTAAAGTCGCGTTGAACGGCTGTTGTATGAGATTGCATTGAACTAGTTTAAGCGAAGTAGGTTTTTAAAAACCTTACTTCGCTAGACGTGCGTCGCAGGTGGGTTGTCATGCCCAGTATTTGTGTCAGAGTCTGATGACTTCAAATGGTGATCCGCTGCCAAAAAGTAATACATGGCTGGAACAACAAATAAAGTAAATAAAGTCCCGATCGACAGTCCAGTGAAAATAACTATACCCATCGACTTTCTTCCAGCAGCACCCGCACCAGAAGCAATCACAAGTGGTACAACACCAAATACCATCGCAGCTGTAGTCATTAAAATTGGACGAAGTCTAGTTGCACTTGCCTCAATAATCGCTTCTAACTTAGTGCGGCCCTGTTGTTGTAGGTGGTTTGCAAATTCAACCATCAAAATACCGTGTTTACTGATTAGGCCCATCAAAGTCACAATACCAACCTGAGTGTATACGTTAATACTTGTTAAACCTAGATTAATGAAAATCAAAGCTCCAAAAATAGCCATTGGAACAGAAACAAGAATAACGATTGGATCTCTAAAGCTTTCAAATTGAGCGGCCAAAATTAAGAAAATAATAATGATCGCAAATACCATGGTCCCCACAAAGCCACCAGACTCTCTAACAAACTGTCTAGAAGGTCCAGCATAATCAACTGAATAGCCAACTGGTCCAGCTTCTTTAACTGCGTTTTTAATGAAATCAATAACCTCAGCCTCAGAAACAAAAGGTGTTTTAACCCCAGAAATCGTTGCTGAATTTAATTGTTGGAAGTGATTAATAGAACCAGGCACAACTCGCTTCTCAATATGCGCAACGTTACGTGCTTGAACCAAATTACCACTAGGGGTTCTAATCATTTGATTCAGAATTTGGTCTGAGTTGAGACGGTTTACTTGCAATACCTGTGGAATAACTTTATAAGATCTGCCACCAACCGAGAAGTAATTGACATAACCACCACCCATCGCCGAGGATAATTCGTTAGCGACGTCTTGTTGAGTCATTCCAAGAGCAGCAACTTTATCACGGTCAACGACCAACACGTCTTGTGGCTTATCAATTTTTAAATCAGTATCAACGAAGAAGAACATACCGCTTCTACGTAATTTATCAAGCACCGCTTGAGATACGTCATTTAAATTTTCATAAGACTCTGTTGTATTGATAACGACCTGAACTGGCAAACCTTGTGCGCCTGGCAAAGCGGGAAATTGGAATGCAGCAACCCTTGCACCAGCAATGGTGTTCCATTTTTCTTGCATCTCTTTTTGGAAAGTCGTTGCATCTTTCTTACGCTCATCCCAGTCTTTCAAAATCACACCACCAAAGCTACTAGAAGGACTCGTAATTTGGAACATTTGCTGGTACTCAGATTCTTTACTAGACATCTGAAATATTTGGTCTGCATAGGTTTGCATCTGATTAACAGTCGCATTAGGAGGACCAGAAGCTTGCATCAATACAATACCTTGGTCTTCTGTTGGTGCTAACTCTGATTTAGAAGTTGTATACAAATAGACCACTCCAACAAGTAGCAAAGCCCCCATCACAATCATGACTTGCCACGTTGAAAGGATACTTGCTAAGCGACGCTTATAGCCACTTTCAACTTTTCCGAAAACTGAGTCAACTTTTTGTAAAAATTTACCGGGTGTTTCCTCGTGTCTAAGGATTCTAGAACACATCATCGGAGACAAAGTTAAAGCTACAACGCCTGAAACAGCAACTGATCCAGCTAATGTGAAAGCAAACTCAGTAAACAAAGCACCCGTTAACCCACCCTGGAAACCAATAGGAATATATACAGCAATTAAAACAACTGTCATTGCAAGAATCGGCATACCTAATTCTCGAGCGGCAATAATAGATGCTTCTTTAGGTGTTTTGCCTTCTTTAAGGTGACGGTCTACGTTTTCCACCACAATAATCGCATCATCCACCACCAAGCCAATGGCCAGAACCAATGCAAGAAGTGTTAATAAATTGATGGAATATCCAAGCACTTGCATCATAAAGAAAGTGCCAATAAGTGATAAAGGCATCGCAATGATTGGAATAACAACTGCTCTAAAGCTTCCTAAGAATAAGAAGATCACAACAGTAACAATGACCAAAGCTTCAACTAAAGTTTTTACAACCTCATCAATAGAGGTTGTAATAAATTTAGTAGAGTCATAAACAACTTCTCCATTTAATCCAACTGGAAGTTGTTTCTGAATATCAGGAACGGCTTCCCTAACTCTTTGTGCAACATCAAGAAGGTTAGCTTCTGGGGCTACCTTAATACCAATAAAAACAGATTGCTTACCACTAAAAGCAACATTGGTTGTGTAATCTTCAGAGCCTAGAGATACAGTTGCAACTTGTTCCAACCTTACTATGTCTGCCCCATTACTCTTGATGATTAATTTTTTAAACTCGTCTAGACTATGTAAGTCTGTGCCCGCAACCAAATCAACTGCGACCATGTCACCTTTGGTAGAGCCAACAGTAGATAAAACGTTATTTGCTGCCAAAGCTTTATAAACATCACTTGCACCAATACCAAGGCCGGCCATTTTGTCTTGGTCAAGCCAAGCACGTAATGCAAATTTTCTACCACCTAAAATTTCGGCATTTTGAACACCCTCAACTGAATCTAGCTTAGGCTTAACAACCCGCAATAAATAATCAGTAATACTATTATTTGGTAAAACATCGCTATAAAACCCCATATACATGGCGTCAGTTGACTGTCCTACCGCTACGGTTAAAACGGAAGCTTGTGCTTGCGGTGGAAGTTGATTTTTAACAGAAGTGATCTGCGTATTAATCTGAGTCAGAGCAGAGTTAGAGTTATAGTTTAGACGCAGATTAGCGACTATCGTTGATAGTCCACTAACACTAGTAGATGTCATATAGTCAATACCCTGAGCCTGAGCAATCGCTCCTTCTAGAGGCTGAGTAATAAATCCAGCCACAGTTGCTGGGTCTGCGCCATAGTATGCAGTCGTAATCGTCACAATTGCATTTTCTGTTTTGGGATATTGACTAACAGGTAATGAACCAACTGCTTTAAATCCTAATAATAGGATCATCAAGCTGACCACAATCGACATCACGGGTTTTTGTATAAAAATGTCAGTCCATTTCATAGACAATTCCCTCGATAACTTTTACGCATTAATCTCATGATCTTGTCTTATTCTTGTGGAGTCGGGTTAGGATTGTTAGCAGGGGTAACGCTATTATTAACAATCAAAGGTGTACCATTTTTCAATTTCAATTGTCCACTTGTTACGATAGTGTCACCAGCAGAAATACCCTTCAGAATTGCAACTTGATCACCACGTGTTGGTCCAGTTGTTACAAATACCTGTTTAGCTTCTAAACTTGGCTTACCGTCTTTACCAGTTACTTGAGCAGCTGTATAAATAATAGAACCATAAGGGTTATATGTCACAGAAGTTTGAGGCACAGTTATATATTTCATCTTCTGACCCATGTCCACCTTGAGATTTGCAAACATACCAGGAAGTAATTTTTTATCTGGATTTGCAATAACTGCTTCAACCTGAATGTTTCTTGTATTTGGATCAATCTTTGGACTAATTGCTGTAACTTTACCTTTAAAGTTTTGATTACCGAATGCATCAGTATTCAAGTTAACTACTTGATCTTTTTTCACTTGAGCTGCAACAGTTTGCGGTAATGTGAAATCAACAAAAATAGGATCTATTGTTTGTAATGTCATGATCTTATCGCCACTGTTGATAAATTGGCCTGGGTTAATTGAAACAATACCAACTCTTCCAGAAAATGGTGCTTTTAAGTTCTTCTTAGCAACTAACGCAGTCTGCTGTTCAACTTGAGCTGTCTTTGCTTTGTAATCAGCGCTACTAGAATCAAATGCATTTTTACTAATTGCCTCTATTGCTAATTGCTGGCGATCTCTTTCATTAATCACTCTTGCTAAATCAGCTTGGGCTTCGAGTGCATGAAGCTGTGCAACATCTGCATCTTGCACCAAGGACATGAGTAAAGTACCTTCCTTTACATCCACTCCGGATTTAACAAATACATTTTTTACAATGCCATTCACTTCAGTACTTAATTCAACACCACGATAAGCCCTCATACTTCCAGATGCGGTAAGTTGAGGTTGCCATTCTTCTTCGCCAACCACCATAGTAGTGACTGTTGCAGGTGGAGCGCCAGCACCAGCAAGATACTTCTTAATCATGATGGTTTTGAATAAATTAAACGCAACGATTAAACCCATCAAAACTAATACGCCGACGAGCATCCAAATCATTCTCTTACGCAGAGGTGATTGATTACTATTTGAGTTATTAGAAGAAGATAGTTTTTTAAAGATATTCATGATTATTTCACTTCTAGTTGTGCTGAAGTTGATGGTGATAATGCTTGTTCTGATCCAAGATACGCAGGAGTGGAACGATTCCACCAACCGCCACCCACAGCAGCATATAAGGCGGCTGTGCTGGTATAACGATCTGCTTGTGCTTGAATTAAATTAATTTTGGCTTGTTGATATTGTGTCTGTGAATTTAATACTGCCAGGTAATTCGTAGTACCCAATTTGTATTGTTGAGTTACTAAATCTAAATTAACGCCAGCATTTTTCTCGGCTGCAGAAGCAGACGCCAATGTATTTGCAGAAACCTCTAAAGCTTTGAGTGCGTTAGCCACTTCTTGGAATGCATTAACCACAGTACCTTGATAATTAGCTGCCGCCTGTTCATAAGCTGCCTTAGCTGCATCACGTTGAGCACGTAATGTACCACCTTGGAAAATTGGCTGAAACAAGCCCGCCCCCAAGCTCCACATCGTAGTTCCAGGTCCAAATAAAGTAGCAGTTGTCAATGCTTCTGATCCATAAGCAGCTGTTAGATTTAATTGAGGCAATAAATTGGCAGTGGCAACTCCAACCTGAGCGTTTGAAGCTTTTAAAGCAGCTTCAGCAGCACGAATATCAGGTCGCTGTCTAATTAGATCAGACGGTATTACCCTCGGAATCTCACTTGGTAAATGCAAATTTGCTAAACGAAACTGCGGTAAGTTTGCAGTACCTGGATAATTCCCTGTGTAAGCAATCAACATATTTCGCGTGACTGATAAGTTCTTGTCATACGCATACAACTGGGATTGAGAATTTGCAACTAAGGTGTTTTGGGAACTAGTATCAATTTTTGATACGGTACCAATAGTAAATTGCTGTTCTATTAACTTCGCTAAGTTTTGCTGAGACTGCAAAATAGTTTGGGTTGCTTCAAGTTGCTCACGTTGAGCAGCTTCACGAATAGCAGCATTGACGACATTCGTGGTTAGAGACAAATAAGTTGCCTCTAACTGAAACTGCTGAAACTCAGCCTGTGCTTTAGCACTCTCTACCAATCTTCTTGAGCTACCGAACAAATCTACTTTATATCCAACACTGACATTGGCGTTATATAAAGTATAGACGGATGGATCACCAGATGATTGTCCAAAATAAGCTGGCGGTACTTGTTGACGTGCTGCTGAAGCATTGATGCCAACAGATGGGAAATAAATACCCGTTTGCGCTCTAGCGCTTGCTTGTGCAGTGCGAAGTGCAGCATCAGCGGCTTGAAGGCTTGGATTCTTATGCAAAGCTGTATCAACAATCGTATTCAAATCTTTTGACTGAAACAGTGTCCACCAATCTGCAGGAACTTGTAATCCGTTTACAAAACCTTGAGAAGAACCACCAACAATTCCTGGAACAGTGGTTAATTTGCTAGGTAAAGCAGCAGAAGTCAAACTAGCATTACTAGATAAAGTAGGAGATTCAAAATCAGGCCCTGCGGCGCATGATGCTAATAAGCTGATTGGAAGCAAAGCTAGTAATTTGTAAAGCCGGCTTTTAGGATTGCACACCATGTCTAATTTACTCGATAAGTTACAAATTGATTTCAACGAAATATTACCATTGTCTAGTGAAATGAGTTTTTCAAGTCTTTTTTAGGGCTTTGGAAAATTACTAGCCTCTAACAATAAATCCTTTTCTAACTCAGCCAGGACTTTGGACAAGGCAATTTGCTGTGATTTTGCGATTGTTTTAGCAGAATTATCTGAAATTGGCTCTTTTTGCTGATACTTTTTACGGAATAAAACATTGTTCTTTTTAAGACCATCCGTCCTACTTAAATAATATTCGATCGTCAATACAACTGAAGGAGTCTGCCCAGATCGAAAATCTGTATACATTTCATCAACAGTTCCTTGCAAAAGATATAAAGGCATAAGACTATTTGCATTACCAACAGTAAACTGAAATATCCCAGAATCATTCATCCATTGACGTGTTGCAGCAGCTACCATCTCACTTGGCATGGTTACGTAATCGTTGTAAAAGTCTTTTTCAAACTTTTGCTCATCTAAACGATATACAAATGACTTTGTATCAAATGGAGAAGTAACCGAGATAGTTCCCTGTGTTAACCAATACTGAATCACATTAGACTTTGCAATACCCGAACGTTGCGGCATTAACCTCCAGTGCGAAACTTCTATTGGATCTTGTTTGATTGAACACCCAACAATGCTCATGAGGAAAATGAGTGTGAATAAATATTTGATTTTCATTTTGCAACAACCTCTGGTAGATTCACTTTCGGTGGGGGATTACCCAAAACTAAAGATGAAGGATTTCTACTTAAATTTCTGGACAAGTCATTCAACTGCTCAGCAGTCTGCTTAATTTGTTCCAAAGATAACTGAGAGTCGCCCTCAAGACTATTGAGTTTTTGACGAATAGCCAAAGCACTACTTGAAGCTTGAGAAGTAATTATTTCTAAATCTTTATTAGTAGCTACTTTATTTAAATTGTTTATTAACTGATTTAAGTCTTTGGCAGATTGAGTTAAACCTTTTTGATCTTTACCATCTCCAACAACTAATTGATTCAAATTAGCAAGCAAGGTGTTAACTTTTTCAAGAGTTTGCGCCAAATTGACATCATCTGCCATGTGAAGCGCCTTCTGAATACCTGCAAAAACCATATCAACCTGACTAGGTAATGAAGGTACTACGGGATATTTTGGGGTCCAGTTATAAGCTAGTTCAGGATAATCATCTGCATCCTCAGGCGAATCAAATTCAATATAGTTAACCCCTGTAATACCTGCTGATTTCACTCTTGCACGTAAATTTTTTTCTACCAAATTTTCAATTTCATTCGCAATATCTTCCGGAATTTGATTATCCCTTTGCTGAATCTCTATCCGAATCACAACATATTGCTTCTGATCAGCAATAGGGATATTTCTTTCATAGATTGGTCCAGATAAGGCAATAGTCTTAACACTACCAATCTTCACGCCGCGATACCTTGCTGGTGCACCAACCTCAAGGCCGGTTACAGATCCAGAAACGTAGGTTTCTACAATTGTTGTTTTTTTATTAAAATCCCCAGCGCCCAGGATTAAAGTCATCAAAATCAATAAGCCCAAGCCAGTGAGGACAAACAAGCCCAATCGAAAATAATTATCCTTTTTTTGACTCATGATGCACTCGCACTAATTCTGTTGAAAAATTCATAAGCTTTTTTGTTTTCTTTCTGATTCTTTAATTCTCTTGGATTCCCCTGAGCAATAATACCCTGAGCATCCTTGTCTAACATTATGATGCGATCCGCAATAGTTTCAATACTAGCAAGTTCATGCGTCACTATAACGAATGTAATGTCTAAATTTCGAGCTAGATCAATAATTAATTGATCTAAACCAGCAGAAGTAATCGGATCAAGCCCTGCTGAGGGCTCATCCAAAAACAAAATCTTTGGATTTAAAGACATCGCCCTTGCAATCGCGGCACGTTTTTGCATACCACCACTTATCTCACTAGGCATCATTGATTCGTAAGGCAATAATCCAACTAAATCTAAGGTGCAACGCGCAATTAAATCCATTTGCTCTTCATTAAGATCAGTATATTCCTGCAAAGGTAACTTTACGTTCTCGAGCAAACTCATTGAACCAAATAATGCACCTTGTTGGTACATAACCCCAAAACTTAACATTAACTTTTGGCGCTCTTGTCCCTCTGCCTTAGTTAAATCATGACCATCAATCAATATCTGACCACTAAGGGGTTGATAAAGTCCAAATAAATTTTTCAACAAACTAGATTTACCACAACCGGATCCACCAAGGATGACAAAAATCTCTCCAGGATGAACCTCAAAATTAAGGTTTTTAGAAAGAACGCGACTTCCATAACCAATTGTTAAATCTTTGACTTCAATTGGATTCATTTAAAAACCCGTCCTATATGCAATGAATGCAAAAATACCGTCAACTAAAACAATCAGAACAATACTGCTGACCACTGAGCGTGTTGTTGAAATACCAACCGCTGCTGCTCCCGTGCCAGTTTGCATACCCCGTAAACAACCCACTCCCGCAATGACGATACCAAATATGACTGATTTGACCATCCCGGAATAGATATCATCTAACTGTATAAGATTAATAAGACCATTATATGAAGTAATAAATGGGATTTTATATAAGGTCATTGTCAAAATTACAGCAAAAACACTGATGATGTTGGCAAAAATCGTGAGGATAGGAACAACAATAATTCCAGCGATCACTCTTGGCATCACTAAAAAACGAATGGGGTTAATACCAGCTGTTGTTAATGCATCAACCTCACTATTGACTGTCATCGTGCCAATCTCTGCTGCAAATGCAGCCGATGAACGACCAGCAAACAATATTGCTGTAATCAATGGCCCTAACTCACGAAAAATACCCTTGGAAACTAATGGTGCAACATATGAACTAGCACCAAATTGCATCAACCCTACTGCAGTTTGAAACGCCAATATGACCCCAATCAAAAAAGATACTAGGGTGATAATAGGTAATGCATAGACACCTGCCTGAGACGATATGTGCGCCAAGTCATTCCAGCGTAACTCTTTTGGCTTATGAAAAATCCAAATAAAACCAGCTGTTACCTTGCCAACAAACTCAACAAATTCTTTTACGTCTTTAAAAAATTCACTACTAGACTTACCAACTGAGTATATAAAACCTTCTTTTTTTTCAATAACTGGCTTAGGGTAGAGATCGCTAATCGGTTGGAATCTACTTAATAATGTCTGGTACCTTGTATCTAATCCTTCAAGAGTAAAACTCGCATTATTGGTTTCTTGAATATGCTGAATATCTATTAAAAATGCTACGCCAGTTCCATCAAGGTATGAAATCTCAGAAGCATCTACAAGGAGCTCTTTCTTGACTGTGGGATTAGCCATTAACCACTTAGCTTGATGAATTTTTACATCATTCCAAATTTTTGAAATCGTATTAGTGTTAAGGCTTCCAGTAATACTTAACCTCGCTTTTTGCGAAGAAAGTTCTTCCCATTGAATGGTAGGAATTGCTAACGGTTTAATAGTTTGTGTCAAAGCACTATGAATGGGTAAATGACTAAGTGTTCATTGTATGTCATGGAGTTGACAAAAAAAACAAGCTTGCAACGCAAGCTTGTTTTTGAACATGAAATCAATTACTTTTTAGGAATTACAGGGCATAGAATATATGCTTGATAATCCGGTCCTGTGTGAAGAGTCACTTCTCCATCAAAAATCTCTGGAGGTCTATCTCCAGGATGATTATGGGTAAATGGTCCTACGCCAGTAAATGGATATTTCATATTAGATAATTTTGCTCCAGTTGCTCCAGGATAGACATAATCTTTTCCTCGAACAGTTAAACCAATGCGATATCCTGCTGGGACAACAATGCTAGTTGGCAATATCTCAATATCTAATTCATATACTTGTCCAGGCTGTAATGGCTCTTTTTTAGTATGTGGGTGATATGGACGATATGGCTCTGATAAATTTGGATCCAACTCACGATGAGATGCTCTTAACCAACCTTGTGCAATCGGAGTATTCGGATCTAATGCACCTTGGAAAGTAACTTCTTTCATGTTTGGATCAAAAATTCTCATAATTAAGAACATATCTGCGTCAACAGTACTTGAAGACACAAATAATTTAGCAGCTAATTGACCTGTAATTTCAGTTTCTTGATCTAAGGGTTGTGTTAGGAAGGTAACTCCCTCAGATAAACCACGATAGGTCACTTTACCGGCCTTATCAACACCAGACTGTGAAAGAGTGGCAGCAGATGCATCTAAATACATTTTGGTCCACTGGGTATTTGCTAAAGGCCAAGTTGTCTCGGCTCTTTGTGTAAATTTCTCTCCAGGATGACGAACATTTAAAAATACTTTTGGTTGTTGATCCCAACCATTTTTCTCACCCTTTAAGAAATAGTCAAAGAACTTTAATTGCATTGTTCTTCCATAATCTGTATAGAAATGAGTCCAGTGCTCAATTCCATGCATTTCTAACCATTTATGCTTTGAAGCTGAACGAACAAATCCCTCAACATTGCCCCTTGTATGCAAACCCTGACCACCCCAGTTTCCGGCAGAGAGAAAAGGAACTTCAATTTTGCTGTAGTCAGGTGTACGAGATTTCCAGAACTCATCGTCGAATTCATGCTTGAATGTCAATCCACCAAAGTCAAAGCGGTTAGCGCCTAATTCTTCAGTCGTTAAAGTTTCAGGGCCAGAAACCCAATCTCCTGTAATTTTGCTGCGATGACCATTTTTACCCAAACCATATTGAACGGTCTTAACTTGCATGTCATACCAGTTTTCAATGAAGTTACATAGAATTCCACCGTGATGGCTTAAGTCGCGATAGAAATCATTTGCCCCTTCCCAGATACACATAGCTGCTAAATGTTTTGGTTGAAGAGCAGCAACTTGCCACTGATTCATGCCATAGTATGAAATACCGTTAATCCCTACTTTACCGTTTGACCAAGGCTGAACTCCAGCCCAATCGATACAAAGTGCAAAATCTTGTGCCTCACGTGCACTCCATAACTCAACATAACCAGGGGAACGACCACAACCACGCGAGTCCACACGAATGACAACATAGTCTTCTGGAACCCATTTCTCAGGATCTACAACTTCCCAAGATTGAAACTGATTGGTGCTATTAGCTCCAACTTCTGGATAAGTTTCAATCATTCGATCCCAACATGTTTTATATATTTGCTCGAAATGTAAATATTTAGCATAAGGACCATAGGTAATAATTGCTGGATATTTTCCCTCTTTAATAGGTCTAAAAATATCAGCCCTTACTTGTAATCCATCATCCATGGTGATTGGAACATCCCAATCAATTTGCATACCAGCACGAATTTCAGAAGTAAAACTTCCCATAAAATATGTCTCCTATTTAAGTTATTTTTTATTAGTATATTAATTTTACATTGCTAAAAAATGAATCCCTAGATTCAAATTGTCTTAATCCCTAATGCACGCTTTGCATTTCCACCCAATAAAGCAACACGCTCTTTATTGGTGAGTTGTGTATCCATAATGTGTCCAATTGGATCAAGGTTCCAAGGAATCGGTTGATCAGTCCCTATCATCAATTGACTAGTGCCTACTTGGTTTGCAAGATGACGTAAAGCTTCCGGTGTAAACACAAGGGTATCAAAATACAACTGTTTTAAATATTCCGTAGGTTTTTTCTTTAAACCAATACTTGGATCACAATTGCTTGGCGAAACAAAACAGCTATGGTCCATACGTGGTGCATAAGAACCTAAGAAACCACCACCGTGTGCCGCAATAAATTTCAAATTCGGAAATTTATCTAATGTCCCTTGATAGATTAAATGCTGTAGTGCAATGGTGGTATCCAAAGGATTGCCAATGACGTTTGACATCCAACCATTTCCTTTGAATCGCTTTGCTAATTCTGGAGTACTTTGTGGATGAATGAATAATCCAGCACCTAACTCCTGCGCCTTTGCCCAAATAGGATCAAATTTAGGATCAGAAAATTCTTCTCCCGCCACGTTTGCCTGTATAGCTGCACCAACCATTCCTGGCGTTTTCATGATAGCTTCTAATTGCTTTACAGCTAAATCAGGAAATTGCATTGCTAAGCAACCAAATGCAGAAAATCGAGTAGGATGCGCAGCACACAATTTAGCTAAATTATCATTATTAATGCGACAAATTTCGGTAGCAAGCTCTCGATCTTTTCGATACCAAAAAGTATTGACTGATAAAACTTGCATATCTATTCCCATTGCATCCATCGAAGCCAAACGCGTTTTGACCGCCTCTTCATTTTGTAAAGCAATGTAATGCTGTGGGCCTCCTCGGACTGGTCCATTAACCAAGGTTCCTGCCCCACCCAACTCTACAGCCTCTTGAAAGAAACAATGCGCATGAACGTCGATCGTTTTTACAACTTTGCCATCAATAATTGTTGGCGCTCTTTTTGTTCCAGTTAAAGGATGGGTAAAGTTTAAAGTTGGGTCATTGCCCGGATCTTTGCCACCAAGATCCCTTGCTGTTTGCGCGATGGCAGCATCAAGCATGCTGCAAGAACAAAATGTAAGCCCTGAAAATACAGTATTTTTTAAGAATCGACGTCTTGAACTCATGGTGTCCCCTATTTTGTGATTTATTGAACAATACTATTGCATCGTATACGTCCTACTAATACCCTTCTATGAGGGTTTTTGCTAACTTCTATTTAAACGATTGTTTGCATCAATTTGTATAACTCGTTTTGCCCTTCAAAACCTATTCCAGGACGATCACTCAGCGTAATCATTCCCTCATCCACCTTAGCATCATCGTTAAATCCAGCGAAAACACCAAAAACATCTGGGTAGGCTTCACAGCCTCCTAGACCAAATCCAGCCACTATAGCTAATGTCATCAGATTTCCACCATGAGGAAAAACCGAGTGGCGCTTCCATCCCATTTCTTTCATCAGGGCCAATGTCCTCGAAAATTGAACAATTCCATAAGATTGAGGAACGTCAATTTGAATAATGTCTGACTCAGAGCGTAAT
>DAIQPR010000002.1:25273-31071 GCA_036787315.1 Polynucleobacter sp.
AGCGTAATTGACCAAATTGAATCAAATTACGAATATCTTGGGTTGAAAATAAATTCTCACCCGTTGCAATAGGTGCATCGTAAAAATGAACTAATTCACTTAGTAGAGAGAAATCTAATGGGTCAGTTGGCTCTTCTAACCACCTTAACTGATAAGGTTGTAAGGCCTTTGCATACTCTATTGCAGTATGGCGCTGCCAAGCGGCATTAGCATCCACCGCCAAATTTTTTGCTGAACCCACAATTTGAATCGCCGCCTCTAAACGTTTTAAATCCTCAGCAATAGGAGCGCCACCAACCTTCACTTTCATAATGCGATAGCCTTCGTCCATGCGCTTCTGAATTTCATCCTGTAACTCAGGAACACCTTTGCCAGGGGCGTACCAACCTCCACCAACATAGCAAGGAACATGTTTTGGAATCTTGCAATCATTAAATTGATTTGCCAAAACAACATAAAGAGGTAACTGCTCAATTTTTGCTACCAAATCCCAAATCGCGACTTCAATAGTGCCTATAGCAACTGAACGCTCTGTGTGCCCACCAGGCTTCTCACGCTGCATCATGCACTTGAGCAATTTTTCTGGAGAAAAATTAGTGCCTGTCTCATTAAGGTAGTCTTCTGGATTTGTTTTTAATATGCGAGGAATAAACCGATCTCGCATCTGCGCACCGCAAGCATACCTTCCTGTTGAATTAAAGGCATATCCAATAAGAGGCTTACCGTCTTGAATGACATCGGAGATGACCGCCACCACCGAAGTGGTCATCTCTGAAAAATCAAATACTGAGTTTCGTAAATTAGACTTTAATGGAACAGCAATTTCACGAATATCAACTATCTTCAAATTAACCCCTTACACAATTAGGTGAGTGGTGCTGTTGAATATTTTTGATATCCAGGTCTTGACTGAATCTTGGCGTACCATGCATCTAAATTCTTCATGGCAGGTCGCTCAATTGGTAAATTGAACCAGCGATAACACAACAAAGCAATTGGAATATCTGCCATTGTGAAATGATTACCTGCAATGAAGGCTGTTTTACCTAACTGTTCATCTAACATACTAGCAATTTGAATAAAGCTTTGACGTATGGTCTCAAGTTCCTGAAGATTGCGCTTGTCCGCTTGAGTTCTTATCCAACCCCAAAATAAATTCCGCATTGGAGGCCAACCAACCGTGTTATACCAATCTAACCATTGATCCACTTTTGCACTGTCTTGCAAACTCTGAGGGTACATTGCACCTGTTGCGTCATATTTACGCGCTAAATAACGCATGATGCTGTGGGATTCCCACAAAATAAACCCGTCATCATCGATCGTTGGAACTAAGCCATTTGGATTTTTACTTTTGTATTCTTCTGTTTTATTGACTCCAAATTCCATACCAGCATCTATCCGATGAAATGGCAAAGAAATATCCTCACATAACCACAATACTTTTTGAACATTAATGGAGTTCAATCGCCCCCATAGAGTTAGATTACTCATGTCAGCCTCATTTATATTTATTGTTAATTCATTTATCATTGTTACCAAGAGTAATCATATAACATTATTAAAAAATAACCATAATCGAGACAAATATGAAAGATATTCGTTTTCCACTCTTGCATTTTTTGATTATTGGATTGGTTTGTATTTATATAACCATCCTATGCCCAAAAGCTCAAGCACAAGAATATCCAAATCGTGTCGTAAAGATCATCGTTCCATTTGCCCCAGGCGGTCCTTCTGACATTATTGCGCGCCTTCTTTCTCAAAAATTATCAGAAAACCTCGGCAAATCTTTCATCGTAGAAAATAAACCCGGTGGCTCAGCAAACATAGGTATTGCCCAAGTTGCAAAATCTCCAGCAGATGGATATACCCTTTTATTGGTGAGTAGTTCTTTTGTAATTAATCCATCTCTATTTAGTAATCCAGGTTTTGATGTTTTTAAAGATTTTGCTCCCGTCGCTTTACCAGTAAGCTCCCCCAATATTTTGGTAGCTCATCCTTCATTTCCTGCAAAAAATATGCGGGAATTTATACAAATTCTTAAAGCTAATCCAGGTAAATATGATTACGCTTCTCCAGGTAATGGCACAGGTCCACACTTAAGTGCTGAGCTTTTGGTTCTCAAGGCAGGTATAGATATAAAACATATTCCTTACAATGGTGGAGGACCAGCGTTACAAGCTGTTCTAGGTAATCAAGTGCCCTTTGGTCTATCAGCACTTCCTCCCGCTATGTCGCAAGTTAATAGTGGTAAATTAATCGCCTTGGCTTTAACAAGCAAATCTCGTATCGCTAGCCTACCAAATGTACCCACTATCGCTGAATCAGGTTTCCCTGATTTTGAAGGAGATACACAGCAATTTATAGTCGCTCCAAGCGGAACTCCAAAAGCTATTATTGATGTTTTAAATAGTGAAATTTCCAGAATTGTTAGCACCTCTGATATGAAAGAGAGACTAACATCTATGGGGTATTTAATATCGACACCCAACCCAGATCAAACTGGACAAATTATCAAAACTGAAGTTGATAAATGGTCAAAAGTAATCAAGTCAGCCAAAATACAACCAGATTAAGTTCACTGTAAGATTATCTTTTGTTGGGTATCTAAAGATCTTGCAGCAGCTTCAAATGTTTGAACAGTTCTTAGTATTTCTGAAGGAGTAATTAAATAGGGCTGTTGATTTTCTACTGCACTAGCAAAAGCTTCTAACTGAAACTCTAAAGCATTAATATTTTCAAAGTTACGTATCTCAGGATTTAAACCAGCCATTTGGATTATTAATTGGGTAGGTCCCCTAACCTCTACATTTCCTAAACTTCCAAAAATATGAATTCTCCAAAATACAGGAGATGGCCTTGGAGAAGATAAAAGGCCTGTCGCTCCAGAAGTAAAATCAAACAAAATTGCCATAGTATCTTGCTGACCATGATTCTTTTGTCGATAAATCCCCTCAACCGATCGAACATCACCCATTAAGTTAGTAAATGCATCTAACACATGTATTCCAGTTGCAGTTAAGCTTCCACCAGGAACATTCAATGGATCATCTCTCCATGAAGTTTGAAAATTTTTTAAATTTTCATTCGTAAAAATTCCTTCGATATGGATGATGTCACCTAAAGCACCTGAGCTTACAATTTTCTTTAATTCCTGCATTGCAGGCCAAAAGCGCTTGTCGTGTCCAACACCTAATAAAACTTTTGCTTCTTCACATCCCAAAACTGCTTTTTGTGCTTCCTCAAGAGTCAAAGCTAAAGGCTTTTCACAAAAAACATGCTTACCAAATTTCGCTCCAGTCTGAATTTGCTGCACATGTAAATTATGTGGCGTAGCAAGAACCAGCATTTGAATCTCTGAGTCATCTAGTACTTCTTGAGGATTGGCTGTGACTTTAATTTTCTTTTGGTGCGCAAAATCATCGTACTTAGATGGTGTTTGCACAACTGCACTTTTAAACTGAACTTTTTGACTCTTATGCTGGACAGCATTGACTAAATTCTGTCCCCATCTTCCCAGGCCAAAGATAGCAGCTTGAATCACGATTTTTTCCTATCAAAACCTGTGATGGACTCAATATTCTCAATTGCTTTCATATGATCTAAAAGTCTTTGAGCTGTTTTTGCCATGGCTAAATCAACTAACTTACCATCAACTGTTGTACTAGCAACACCTCTAGTCAAAGCTTCTTGATAAGCCTGTACGACTCTTGTGTAGTATTCCACTTGCGCTAATGTAGGGGTGTAAATTAAATTTGCATCCGCAATTTGATTAGGATGTATTACAGTTCTCCCTCTAAAGCCAAGATTTCTAGATAGTTGAGTATCTCTACGAAAGCCTTCGGGATCTCTAACATTTGCAAATACTCCATCTAAAGGACATTCAAATCCTGCTGCCCTTGCTGATACTAAAGAAAACTGTCTAACAAACATCATTTCTGGACCTTCACTAGTCCAAGTTGCTCCTAAGGATACGTTCATATCCCCATCCTCACCACCACCATAAATCATCGTCTGTATACGTTTTGAACTCGTCATAATTTTTCTTGAGTCCAAAACACCACCAGCACTTTCCATCATTACAATGATTGGAGTACTACCAACAGGAAGTTGACGTCTTATCTCAACACTAGATATCAATTTATCAACAGCAGAAACTTCTTCTATAGAGTCCATCTTCGGAACAATAAATCCAACTAGTCCTTTTGCACCTACTAATGCTTCAACATCTTCATGAAAAAACCCTGTAGCTAACCCGTTAATTCTGACCCAGCTTCGTTGACCAGCCACCTTAGGCATTGTTTCTAATGTCATTTGACGGGCATTGTTTTTTTCTGGATCAGGGATCGTGTCCTCTAAATCAAAAATAAATCCATCAGCAGGCAATTCACCTAATTTATTGAGCATTCTTTCTTGATTTGCCGGAACAAATAATAAACTTCTCCAAATTTGCATTTTTAATCTCTTTTTCTTTTTGATTTATTTTTTTAACAACACAATTCCATCACTCTCAAGCTGAGCAATTTGATCATTGTTATAGCCCAGCCCCAAAAGAATCTCTGCAGAATGCTCTCCAAGTGATGGCGCATGTCTCCTAATCGAAGGACTTTCCTCTTCAAATAAAACTGGATTTCTAACGGCCTTCATTTTGCCCATAACAGGATGTTCTACATCAACTGTAATACCACGATCAATCATGTGCTCATCTTCAAACACCTCTTTGATATTATTCATTCTAGAACATGGGACTCCGGCTTCCATCAAAATAGCTTCTAACTCTTTAGAGCTTCTTGTGCTAATAATTGGCTCAACAATGGCTAACAAATCACTTTCATTTTGTTTGCGCAAAACATAACTCATAAATCGCGGGTCAGCAATATAGCTCTCAAGATGAAGTACCGTCATAAACCTTCTAAATAATTCATCATTCGGAGTACCAATCGCTAAGTACTGTTGATCACTTGTTTCAAATAGCTGATAAGGGGCATTCAATCTATGCTGATTTCCTAATCGTTCTGGAACATCTCCGGTTGCTAGGTAAAATGCTGTTTCCCATGCTGCCGCTGCCAAAGAGGACTCTACTAAAGAAACATCTGCAACCTTACCACCCCTATTTTTTAAAACACTAATAAGCCCACTAAGTGCTGCATAGGTCGCAAATAAGGCCCCAAAAATATCTGCCGTCTGAATACCGGGACGCATAGGCATTTCGCCAGGCGCACCCGTTACAGACAAAGTACCTGAGAATGCTTCAACAATTAAATTTACACCTGCCCGTTTACGATATGGCCCGGTTTGACCAAAACCCGATGCAGAAACATAAACAATATTAGGATTTATTGCTTTTAAATCTTTAGGTCCAAGGCCCAATCCATCTAATGCCCCAGGTCGATTATTTTCTAAAAATACATCCGATTCCTTAACTAACTGCTTTACGATTTCAATCGCCTTAGATTGTTTCAAATCTAAAACTAAGCTTCGCTTATTTCTATTTAAAGCTGCAAAACTTGCGCTTTGACCATGAACCATAGGTGGCATTGCCCTCGTTTGGTCGCCATTTCTGGGTCTTTCAATTTTGATAACATCAGCACCCATATCACCCAACAACATTCCACAAAATGGACCAGCAATAAAATTGCCTAATTCAATAACTTTGATTCCTTCTAAAGGTAATGACATATTTTCCTAAATTAAAAAGTATTATTATTTTTCTGAAAAATCAATCGACTTGGCCAATCTTTTATTTAACTCAATTTCATTAGAGACAACTTTTCCAAACTCCTCAGGTGTAGATC
>DAIQPR010000131.1:0-7113 GCA_036787315.1 Polynucleobacter sp.
CCATGAAACATTTTCTTCCTAAAAATGTTGCACTTCAATTTAGAGCCCGCCAAGTTATAATTAATGTATGTTTAAGAAAAATCGTTCAAATCTGACTTATTGGATCGCCATTATTGCGGTTTTAATGAACTTTTTTGCACCTTCGATTTCTCAAGCTGTTTCTTCACATTTTGCAAAAAATTCTATTGATTTTGAGATTTGCTCTGCTACAGGTGGAAAGGTTTCACACCATGTTGTTTTAGAGAACTCAGGTAATGATTCAACTTCTGAAGATGGCCATTGTGCTTTTTGCACTTTGCAGACTTTTTATCTTCCGCCTATACATAGTGAAAATTATCAGTTCAATCAACTTAGTTCATTTGCTTTTAATAAGTATCTTTATAGAACGCCAAGTGTTCCTATCTATTGGAGTTTAAGCTCCCCAAGAGCTCCTCCTTCTCAAGCCTAGCTTTATTGAGAGTTTGATTATTAACCAATAATCAATATTTTTAATTTTCTATGAAGTTGATGCAGTCATGCATCACGTAAGGCTTATGTATAAATATCAAAAAAATATCATATTAATGATGTTTTTCTTCTGTTTGAGTTCTTTAGGAATGGCTCAAGCAGACAAAAATAATCTTGAAAAAGAGAATGAGCGTCGCTCTGATATAACGGAAATATTTGTTGAGGCGAGTAGATCAAATACGAAACTTGAGTCTATGCCCTTGTACACAACAATTATTACTCAAGAAGAAATAGAAAAAAATCCATCTTTAACCTTGGATCAATTATTAAGAAATATCAGTTCTGTGAATTTATCTGGGGCACCTTATTTTGTCTCCGATCCAACTGGAACAAGTCTTAAAATGCGCGGCTTAGCTAATGCTAAGGTGCTTGTTATGTTGGACGGCATTCCAATCCATGATCCTTTTTATTCAACAATACAGTGGTTTAAAGTGCCACTTTCATCTATCGAAAAAATTGAAGTTGTGCGCGGTGGTGGTTCGGCGCTCTGGGGTAATTTAGCCGTGGCTGGAGTGATCAATATTATCTCTAAACAGCCCAGTGGTGAAGGTGGGGAGATTAATGCCAGTTTAGGTAATATGAATTCCCAAAACTTTTATGTTGCTAAAAATATTCAAATTAGTGAAGACTTTAAGCTTCGACTATCTTTCGATTATATGAATACGGATGGCTATGTTCCCACTCCAACATTTTTTAATGGTTTATATAAGTTAAGTGCTGGTCAAACGAGTAATTCTGATAATCAGGCAAATCTTAGAATTGATTCTATTTATAGGTTAAGTCAACAAACAACAGGATTTATTAAACTTGGGTATCACCAGCAAAATCAATTTATTAATAATGAGCTTGGTCAGAATCTTCAGCAAGCCTATGATCTCTCTGCTGGACTACATAGTGATATATCTAATGTTAGTAATGTGGATGTAAAAGTTTGGTATCAATCTATCCTATTTAACAAAAATAATGCAACAGGTTGTTGGCCAGGCTCAAGTGCTTCTGGAGTTTATGTTCCTTCATCGCCAACAGATGGTAAATCTTGTCGAACAGCTTTTAATGTCGGAGTTGCACCATCTGATACTGCACCTATTTATAAGTATGTAAGCCAAACTGACTATCAACCCTATACTGAGTTAGGTACTTCATTAGTCTACACAAATAAGAATTCGATAGGGGATAGTTCAATCGGGTTTGATTCAAGACGTATAAGTGCAAGTGATACACAATTTAACTACAATGCACCCAATATCAGTAATGGTCTAGTGATAAGTTCACCTATCTTAAATACGGCTATAACATCACATGCTACCCAACAATTTATGGGGCTTTTTTATCAGCAAAAATATAGACCAGTTGATGAATTTGAAGGTACTTTAGGTTTAAGAATAGATTCTTGGAAGAATTCAAATGCAGACATTTCTATTAATAATATTTTAAATTCCCAAGAAGATAAAACAACATATAGTTTTAATCCAAGTTTGTCATTTAAATATTTTTTAAATGACGATTTTTCTCTAAGATCGTCTATTTATAAAGGTTTTAGAGCACCTGGAATGAATAATATGTATAGAAGTTATGGAAGTACATCAGGTAATTCAACCCCTTCTATTTCAAATCCAGATTTACAGCCAGAGAATTTATATGGATGGGAGATTGGATCTGATTATCAGTCGAATTTGTTTGATGTACATCTCACTTATTACAGCTTGTATGTACAAAATATGAACTATTCTATGGCATTATCTAGTTCTTCAACTGGGGTAGCTGCAGGATATTACAACAGCATTAAGAGTCTCTATGGTATTTCTGCCAGCTCTTTTAATTATTACCTTGACCAGTTTGATTCAAGATCTAATGGGATTGAATTAGGAAGCAAATGGTATATCAATAATGATATAAAAATTCTTGCAAGCTATACATACACCAATGCTTACTTAACCAATACTATTGATCCGGCTAAAAATCCAGCATTTCAACAGTTGGGTGGTGTATCACCCAATGTAGGGATATTGGGTGTTGATTGGAATATTTCCTCCAAACTTAAAACCTATTGGCAAGCCCGTGCAGTTAGCCAAGCATATCTTGACACAGCACAGACTATTCAAATGCCAGGCTATGTAACTGTTGATTTCAGTCTTGCATATGAAGTAGATCCTAAGACAATATTAACTGTTAATGGGCTCAATGTTTTTAATCAAACCTACTTTACGGATGGTGGATCTTCTTCCACAACACCAATCATAGGTATTCCTAGATTGGTGATGATGGGATTGAGATATAAATTTTAGAAAGATGATGAATCATAACAATGACTAAGATAAAAACAATATTTACAAAATGTATCCTGATTTTTTTTATAACAGGGTCATATTATTTATCTCAAGCCCAAGATCATGATCACATGCATGCTTCCCCAGCTCAATCAAATGCCTGCAATAGTCAAGCGTTAGAGTGTGCAAATGCTGCAACGCCTTTTATAACAAATGATGATCAACTCTGGGTAACATGGACAGCTGGCGGTGCGGTCTCTGTAGCGAAGTCAAAAGATTTAGGTAAAACATTCGAGTCACAATTTATATTGTCAGAATATGGCAAATCTCTTGATACAGGTGGGGATGCTAGGCCACAAATTATTGTTGATCAAAATGGTCGAATCGTCATTACTTATGCATTTTTTAAAGATAATCGTTGGAATGCACAAATTAATTCAACTGTTTCAAGGGATGGTGGGGTCACTTTTTCTAAGCCCAAAAGCATTGTGCAGGATGATACTAGTCAACGATTTCCAGTGATGCTACTTCAGCAAGAAAATTCAATTTTTATGAGTTGGATTGACAAAAGATTGATCGCCTTAGCCAATAAAAATGGTAATAAAAAGTTAGGTGGTGCAGTAGCTTACGGTTGGTTAGATCAAGATGGGAAAATTGCTAGTAAAGAGTTTATTGCTAATCCAGACTCTTGTGAATGTTGCCGTATTGGAGTATCACTTACAAAGGATCACTTACCAGCTATTGTATATAGAGGAATATTAACTAATGGTATTCGAGATCATGTCATGCAAGTTATTCAAAAAAATGGATTACCTGGGAAGATTCATGTAGTTGCAAATGATGCTTGGAAAACAGATACTTGTCCCCATCATGGTCCTGGTATGACCATCTCTCAAAATGGTACTGTTCATGTTGCTTGGTATACGCAAGGGGCAAATAGAAATGGCGTTTTTTATGCTAATTCAATAAACCAAGGCATTACATTTTCTGAGCCTATGCGGATTGGTAATGAATCAGCAAATGTAGGTAGACCATATTTACTATCTAGAGGATCAAAAGTGTTTTTGGTTTGGAAAGAATTTGACGGTAAATCGTCAACAGTCTACTTACAGCTTTCAAATGATGATGGACAACATTGGTCTGAGAAACAAATTGTCTCACAGACTTCTGGATATTCTGATCATCCTATTCTGGTGAAGTCTCAAAAGAAAGTATATCTTTCATGGTTGACACGTTTAGACGGCTACCAATTAATTGATTTGGAGTAATGATGAAAATTTTTATTAATATTTTGATTTGTTTTAGTTTATTACTTGCAAGTACTATCAATGCAAAAGAGATGTTAGCTCCATATCATGCTGGAGATTGGAAAAAAATTAGTCAACAGTATTCAAATCAGCCTGTTGTTATTCATTTTTGGGGGGTATCTTGCCCTCCTTGTATAAAAGAATTACCTCAGTGGGGTAAATTTTTAACAAAAGATCAAGGTGTGAAATCGATCTTTGTTCAGATAGATAATGCATCTACAGAAAACGTACTTCGTAGAATCAAATCCGCAAAAATTGAAAAATTTGATAACTTTTATTTAGATGGTAATTTTGATGAGTTTATCTATTACGAAGTTGATAAAGATTGGCATGGGGAAATTCCGATGACAATCATGATTGGAAAAAATGGTCAAAGACAAAGAGTCTTAGGTTCGATGGATTTTAAAGACTTAAATCGATGGTTAGCTAAACAATAAAATCATTTTTAAAACATATTTTTAAAGAATTAAACAACAAGAAGTCTTGAGACTTCTTGTTGTTATTTTCAAATTAGAGAGGGCCAAGATTACTTGACTCGTCTTCAATATGGTTACTTAGGATTCCGATTTTTTCAATTTCTACTTCAGCAATATCACCTGGCTTCATGAAGATTGGAGGAGTTCTAGCAAAACCAACGCCACCCATCGTTCCAGTTGCAATCAAATCACCTGGCTGTAAGGTAGTCCATTCAGTAATGTACTCAATAGTTGCCTCAATGGAGTGAATCATTTGGGCAGTATTGGCTTTTTGCATAACCACTCCATTGAGACGCATTTCAATATTAAGATTCATTGGGTTTTCGATCTCATCAGCAGTAACCATCCAAGGGCCATTTGCACCTGTTTTTTCAAAATTTTTACCAGGATTAATTTGACTTGAATGACGTTGATAGTCACGCAGGCATGCCTCATTTAAACAGGCATAGCCAAAAATATAACTAAGAGCTTTTTCTTTTGGGACATACCTGCCTGTAGGCTTACCAATGACTACTAGTAGTTCAGCTTCCCAATCAAGCATTTGAGAAACCTTTGGTCGCATAATTGGTTGATGGTGACCTGTCAAAGACTCTGGCCAGCGAGCGAAAATCATTGCACGGTCTGGTGCCTTGCGATTCCCAATTGCACGGTTTGCTTCATCAACGTGGTCATGGTAGTTGAGTCCAACGCAAAATACTTTTCCAGGATCTGGTACAACTGATAATAAATGGAGGCTATCGTAGTCATAGTCACCTTCAGATTCTTTAAGCAGATTTTCCGCAACAGCTCTGCCATCTTGTGCAATAAAGCTAATAATGTTTGGATAGAGGCCACCTAAGCGAGCACTGAGGTCAATCACCTTATTACCCTTAACAACTCCATAGTGGTTTTTTCCTGCGTGTAAAAATGAAACTAATTTCATAAAATTTCCTAAATAAAAGTGAAGTAAAAATATTAATTTAAAGAATCCAATTTTGAACTCATTGTTTTTCTCCAAGCTTCTTGAGAGCTAAAGCTTGGGTTTTCTTTAATGAGATTTTCGGTGTATTCATAAATTTCTTGATCTGACAAAGATAAATCAAAAGGTTTTCCATGGGGTTGGGGAACATGCCAAGGAGTATCCATATAAATTTCGAGTCCATTACCCTCAGGATCGTGCGAATAAATTGACCATGCATTGCCGTGAGTTATTGGAGTGATGCTTGTGATGTTGTGCTCAATTAAGCGTTTTTCAATACGCCTTAAATCATTAAGTTGATCAACGAAGAATGACATTTGGAAAACAACGCTTGGACCACTTGTAGGATCCTTACCATCGATTAATACTAATTGATGATGTGCATCATCGCTGCCACTCATGAAAACAATGTTGCGATTACCTAAGCGAGGAACTTGACCTCGGTCAGTTACGATTAAATCAAATACAGAGGTATAAAAGGCCTCCATTTTTTGAATATCATCCACATAAATTCCGAGATGCTTAAGTTGAGGTACTTTTGCCATATTAATCTACTTTCATGTTGACGGACTTTGCAATGGAGGAATATTTTTTGATGTCATTACGAACTTTTTCTGTAAATTCTTGTGAGGTAAGTGGTAAAGGATTACAGCCCATTTTTCCGAGATTGTTTTGAAGGTTATCTGATTTAGCAATGTCATTAACAACTTTGTTATACGCCTCAACAATATACTGAGGTGTATTAGAGGAGGCAGCTAATCCGTACCAAAAACTCTCGTTGAAATCAGGTATACCACTCTCGGCTAGGGTGGGGATATTAGGGATTTGGCTCATTCTTTTAGCAGTAGTCACTCCCAAGGCTTTTAGCTTTCCGGATTGAACTTGGGAAAGAATAATTGCTGGGGTTCCAACATAGATTATTGAGTCTTGTCCGCTAAGAACGTGAGCTACTGCTGGACCTTCACCTTTAAAAGGTATGTGGGTCATTTTGACACCAATTTTTGTATTCAGTATTTCAATCATCATGTGTGAAAAGGAGCCATTACCACTAGAAGCGCCGAAGATACTTTGTGGATCAGACTTTAATGATGAAATTAATTCTTTAAGATTATTTGCTGGCACTTTGGAGCTGGCAATCATGACAAGAGGAACCTCACATACAGCACCGAGAGCTTTCAAATCACGCAAGGGATCATAATTAATTTTTTCATAAACTGCAGGATTGATTGCCATCATTGATGTAAAAACCAAAATGAGGTTATATCCGTCAGCAGGAGCGTTTAGTAGAACATCCATGCCTACGCCACCATTTGTTCCAGGACGATTATCTACAATGACAGGTTGCCCAATTTTTTCAGACAGTGCTTGTCCTATGGTTCTTCCAATTGCATCAGCACCACCACCTGCAACTTGAGGAACTATTAATCGAACTGGTTTATTCGGTGTCCAAGAATTTGATTGTGCAAATATAGATTCGCACATAAATAAAAGTGCAAATAAGCACCAATTTTTAATTTTCATTATTTGTCTCCTACTTCTATTTAAAGGTGAATTCTAATACGAAGTGCAACTTTGAACAATGAGAGGAGGCTAAGGAT
>DAIQPR010000132.1:0-7025 GCA_036787315.1 Polynucleobacter sp.
GTATTAAATAATCTCTGTAGCTCACGAATCCAAGCAGTTCTTGTCATAGACGCAGCAAAGACATCAGATGCCTTTAAGGTAAGAGACTGCTCTATCTCCCAAATAGCCTCTGGCTTAAATAATTTTCTTTGTTCTGGGTTTTGATACAGTGGCAATAATTTTCCTCCCGTAACAAATGCCCTCAAATCAAGCCATGCTTTCCATAATTTTTGCATTTCAAACTGAGGGGTCACAAACTCAACACTACACCCCATATCATTAAAATAGTGCAGACTATCTTCACAGGCTTTTAGTAGGCCAGCTTCCATCGGCAAATAAGCATTAAAGTCTGCAAGCCATGCAATTTTTTTACCCTGCATGGAAGATTCTAATGATTGCTGAAATATCTGCGGGGACTCTTTGAGTGATAAAGGATAGCGGGGATCAAACCCTGAATGGATAGATAACATCATGGCTAAATCCGAAACATTTTTGGCCATCGGCCCATCGGTTGGTAATTGATCGTAATAAACCTCTAAACCATTTCCTGAAGGAACCCTACCAAGCGAGGGTCTTAATCCATAAACATTATTCCAAGCACTAGGATTTCTTAAAGAACCTCCAAAATCACTTCCATCAGCTATCGGGAGCATATTTAATGCTAGGGCAACTGCAGCCCCACCACTACTTCCCCCAGCTGACTTGCTAAGGTCATAACTATTTAGAGTTGTGCCAAATAAAGTATTGTAGGTATGCGAGCCAAGACCAAATTCTGGAACGTTGGTTTTTCCGATCAAAATCCCCCCAGAGGCTCTCATTCTCTCTACAACTACAGCATCTTGAGCATGCGTATTATTTCTAAAAATGGGCGACCCCATTGTGCTAGGGATTCCTCTTACGCCAGCAAGGTCCTTTGGAGCCAAAGGGAATCCATACAAAAAACCTAGCTCGTCAACTTGATGAAACTGATCATCTTTTTCCTTGGCAAAATCAATTAATTGCTCATCAGGTAACAAGGAAACGATCGCATTTACTTTTGGATTGAACTTATGAATTTGCTCTAAATAAGCAAGCATGACCTCTTTGCAAGAAACTTGACGTTGATGAATCAAATTGGAAAGAGCGATAGCGCTTAAGGAAATTAGGTCTTTGTTATTCATGAGGATAAGTTTTATATATGAGTTTATTCTACTCAATTTTGAGTCTAATCAATTTGTAGAATATGTTTGAACTATAGGATATTTAATCTAATTTATCCTAAGAGAAGTAAAATAGGGACTCTATGCTATTCAAATTTTCTGCAATAACCATCTCAGAACAAGAGGCTTGGTGGGCCCCACTGAAGAATCGTGTTTTTACGATGCTATGGCTTGCTTGGATGACATCCAATATTTGTATGTGGATGAATGATGTTGCAGCATCTTGGATGATGACTGATTTGTCCGCTTCACCTACACTAATTGCATTAATTCAGACAGCTTCGAATCTTCCAGTCTTTTTATTAGGCCTACCTAGCGGTGCTTTTGCAGATATCTTAAACCGTAAAAAATATTTTATGGCAACCCAACTTTGGATTGCATTTAATGCAGCAGTTTTATGCATTATGACATTTACAAATTCTCTCAATGCTCCGCTTCTATTATTTTTAACATTTACGAATGGTATCGGTCTTGCAATGCGTTGGCCTGTATTTGCAGCGATTGTTCCAGACCTTGTCATTCGTGAACAATTACCTACAGCACTCGCCCTCAATGGCGTCGCAATGAATGCTTCACGTATTATCGGCCCACTTCTCGCAGGTGTTTTAATTGCAAGTGCTGGAACAGAATATGTGTTTGCCTTAAATATGCTTTTATCTTTAGGCTGCACAGTGTTGATTTGGCGTTGGAAATATACATCTAATGTTTCCCCACTTCCAGGTGAGAGATTCTTAGGTGCGATCAGGGTCGGAATACAGTACGTTAAGTCCTCTGCCAGAATGCGTGCAGTGCTACTTCGTGTGTTTATCTTCTTTGTCCAATCTTCTGCACTGATGGCTCTCTTACCAGTGATAGCTAAGGATCACTTTAGTGGAGATGCTAAAACCTTTACTATTTTGCTTTCTTGTTTAGGGTTCGGTGCAATCGTTGCCGCCTCTCAATTACCAAAGCTACGTCATCGATTCGATCGTAACCAGTTAGTCCCTTTAAGCCAAATCTTACAAGCTTTATCTTCAATCGGAGTTGTCCTTGCACCGACTATGTGGCTAGCTTCTATCATGATGATGTTCAGTGGAGGCTTTTGGATTCTGACTGCAAACTCTCTATCCATCTCTGCTCAACTTGCCTTACCAAGCTGGATTAGGGCAAGAGGAATGTCAATTTTTCAAATGTCTTTAATGGGCGGAAGTGCTATTGGTGCAGCCATTTGGGGGAAACTCACAACACATACAAGTGTGACGGTCAGCGTTATCTGTGGCTCGGTATTCGGCATCATTGCAGTTCTATTAACCAAACACTTAAAAATTGAAGGTGGCTCAGAGGAGGACATGACTCCAGTATGTCCAATTGAGCACCCTATCCCAGATCGAGATATTGATCTTCATGCAGGACCAGTCATGATTTCAGTTGAATATAAAATTTCTACAACTGATATCGCAGCATTTAAAGAAATTATGAAACTCTCCAGAGACGCAAGACTGCGTCAAGGTGCAATGTCATGGAGCTTGTTCGAGGATGCCGAAAAGATTGGAATGATGGTCGAAAATTTTGTATTTGAAACTTGGGCTGATTATTTAAGACGATTTGATCGATTCACCACCAATGACCTTCATCTGCAAGAAGAACGATATAAGTATCACAAGGGAGCAAAAATACCTAAAATAACCCGCAGAGTTGCTTCAACATTTACTGAAAGTCACTAAACTTTATTTCCGAATCTGTTCAGCAAGTTGGGCTAGCTTAACATCTTCAGTAATATCGCTTTGTGAGAGGTGTTGCATGACACCCTGACGATCTTCCTCAGTCCTATTCTGACTAAATTTAATCTTTCCTAGCATCGACTCAATCTGAATCTCTAAGCCACACAAAACTGCAATCATAGAATCAGTAAATTGTTCAGGCGCATCTCCAACTTCCCAGTCAGAGTTTCTGCTGGCTTCATGCAAATTAGTACTAGCTTCTAAATGTTGTCTGATCCAAGACTTATCTTCTTGAAGAGCAATCTTTCCCCGCACATGAACCACAGAATAATTCCAAGTTGGAACAACCTTACCCGTCTCTTTTTTACTGGGATACCAACTAGGAGTTACATAAGCCTGAGGTCCTTGAAAGATGACCAATACATCTATTTTTCCTGATTGCTTAAGAAAATCATACAAGGGATTAACTCGTGGAATATGCGCCTGCAGGAGATGGTTCTCATACAACCACGGCAAATGGTTAGCCTGTGCATGATCTTCTTGAACCGTAATTAATGTTCCTAAGGGATACTCCTGTATTAAAGGAATGAGTATCTCTGGGCGATCTTCTTTAAAGTGTGTCGGTAAATACATACTATTTCATAGAGTATAAAAGTAATGATTCTTAATATACCCTATGGGAAGCACATCACAACCATTTAATCTTTTTAAATCTCAAAAAGAGTAGGAAACAACCACCAAAAATAATACTTAAAGCCATGGGATAACCCAAGTGCCATTGCAACTCAGGCATGCCTTCAAAATTCATACCCCAAATTCCGGCGAAAGAAGTTGCCAATCCAAAAATACCTGCCCAAGCAGCTAAACGTTTTGTGATTTCCGTTTCATCAATCGTCACTAGTGAAAGATTAACTTGAATAAGTTGTGAAATGGCACTTTCAAGTGTATCAATCCGATCAACAACGCGTTTTAAATGATCTTGCAAGTCGCGGAAGTACTCGTTGAGCTCTCCACCTTCTAGGACTGCTGGTAATCTTCCACCGCTAAAGTTTGCAAATTTTTCAAGTAAAGGAACACACGCATGCTTTAGTGTAGATACCTTTTGCTTCATGTAATAAAGTGTCTCTACATTAGCGCGCCCTTTGGTTTTGGTCTTAGTAAAGACATCTTCTTCAACAGTGTCTAATTCCAACTCCATCTCGTTGAGCACTTCAAAATAATGATCAACAACATAATCAACTAAAGCATACAAAACATACCTTGAACCCAATTTCAATAAATGTGGCTCTTGCTCACAACGCGCTCTTACACCTAAAAAGTCTTGAGGACTATTTTTTCGTATCGATAGAATAAAATTTTTGCCAGTAAAAATATCCATTTCACCAATTTGTAAATCTTTATTGGGCAATAAGGTTATTAAATGAGCTACCGAAAATAATATGTCGCCATACTCTTCTTTTTTGGGTCGTTGATTACTGTGGCGCACATCCTGAATCGCAAGTTCATGAAGGCTAAACTCTTCCTGCATACCTAATATTTCTTGATCTGTTGGATCTTTTAGCGCAACCCAAACAAATACACCTTCTTTTAGAAGATAGTCACTGATATCCTCAAAAGTAATATCTGCTAATTTGTAGCCATCTTTATAAGCAACACAATTTATTAACATAAAAAAATCCTTTACAGTTTCCTGTAAAGGATTTTAATGTTTTATTACTAAACTATGAAGTCAGTAAAAATTATGCCTTTGGAGCAAATGCACTACACCAGCCGTTTGCTGATACTTGCTTACCTGCAAAAATCTGGCAACCACCAGCTGCTGCTGCACCACCTTTAAATAACGCACACTTACCGCACTTTTGAGTATTAGCATGCTTGGGATACTTAGCAGCGTCAACTTTAGTAGTATCTGATTTATAGCCTAAACCAACAGCTTGTGGATCTGTCTCTGCCAACATTGGATCAGCAGCAAAAGCAGAACCAGCAGTAGCAACAGCTAAGCTAGATGCAGACAAAATCATAAATTGACGACGATTTGTTTTCATAAAATTTCCTTTCGGTGGAGTTTTGATTATTTCAATCTACAAGAATAAATCATAAAAATTATTTTTTTCTTCAACTTGTAAGTGGCTGATTTAAATAAATTTTTAAATGAAAATGATTCTCAATTGGATTGGTAATTAATTTGTACTCTTATAACGACTACCTAATAGGGATAAAAATTCTCGACGTAAATTAGGATCTTTTAAGAAAGTTCCACGCATAACGCTGTTCAGCATCTTGGAGTCTGAGTCCTTAACGCCTCGCCATTGCATACACATGTGGTTAGCATCCATCACAACTGCCAATCCTAATGGTTTCATTTTGGATTCAAGAATATCAGCCAATTGAATAACTGCCTCTTCTTGAATTTGCGGTCTTCCCATAATCCACTCAGTCATACGTGCATACTTAGACAAACCAATCAAATTACTGTTTTGATTCGGTAAGACACCAATCCATACCTTACCCATGATTGGGCAAAAATGATGCGAGCAAGCACTTCTAACCGTAATAGGGCCAATAACCATTAATTCATTTAGATGTGAGACGTTAGGGAATTCTGTAACAGGTGGCATCGGAGAATAACGTCCTGCAAACACCTCTTTAATAAACATCTTTGCAATTCGATTTGCTGTTCCCTGTGTGTTATGGTCACCTTCAGTATCAATCACCAAGCTATCGAGAACATCTTTCATTTTGTCTTTTACTTCTGAGAAGATTAAGTCAATCTCACCTGGCTCTAAGTAGTCAGCAATATTGTCGTTCGCATGAAAACGAACGTTTGCATTTTTAAGTCTCTCACGAATTTTTTGAGAAACGGGTACACCCACTTCGTAATTAACTTGCTGATTTTTATCTTGGCTCATCGTATTTTTTAAAAAAGTTTTGGACAATTGATTGTCGCAGTAAATTCATTAATTTTCTTTTGTAAAGATTATTTTTTACTTCTTTTGACCAATCTTACCCTCAGTTCCATTCATTAGTTTTTGAATATTTGACTGATGTCGCCATATCAAAAGTATGCCGATGGCTACAACAGCTAGACATATTTCTTGACTAAGCCCTTGATTTAAAATCAATAAAAAATAACAAAACAATGGGGCAAATATCGCAGTTGTTAGTGCAGCAAGTGAAGAATATCTAAAAAAGAAAGCCATAATCAACCAAGTCGATAAAGCAGCCAAGCCTAAAATCCAATGAATCCCAAATAAAACTCCAGCTGCAGTTGCCACTCCTTTACCACCTTTAAATTTATGGAATATCGGAAAAACGTGCCCTAAAAATACTGCAAATGCTACTAAGGCCAAAATTGTGTTTAAGGCTTCTTGTTGTGGAATTATCAATTTAGCGATATAGACAGCAAAGAATCCTTTCAAGCAATCCCCAAGCAAAGTTAGGATTGCTGCTTTTTTGTTTCCAGTGCGAAGCACATTGGTTGCGCCTGGATTTCCAGAACCATAGGAATGGGGATCAGGTAGTTTCATCAATTTGCTGACTACAACTGCAAAAGAAACTGACCCTAATAAATAAGCACCTACTACTAAACTCGCTGCATATACAAATGTCATATCATCCTCGTGGGTGATGTTGTTGATGAATATTTTTCAAACGCTCTCTAGCAATATGAGTATAAATTTGCGTTGTTGATATATCCGCGTGTCCTAATAATAATTGAACTACTCTGAGATCTGCACCATGATTTAATAAATGTGTTGCAAAAGCATGTCGCAAAGTATGGGGAGATAAATGACCTTGAATGCCAGCAACGATAGCATATCGTTTAATCACATACCAAAAAGCCTGACGCGTTAAACAATTGGCAGTGTGTCTGCCAATAAACAAATAATCACTAACTTGGTTTTCAAGAAGGCTAGGGCGAGCATGTTGAACATAGTCTTCAATCCATTTTGCTGCCTGCGCCCCAAATGGAACTAAACGCTCTTTATTGCCCTTACCACCAATAATATGAATAATGCCTTCGTTTATACGCAAATGAATCATTTTTAATTGAATAATTTCTGAAACCCGCAGACCGCTGGCATACATCAACTCCAACATTGCACGATCACGTAAACCAAGATCTTCTTCGGTTTTAGGTGCATTC
>DAIQPR010000133.1:0-6477 GCA_036787315.1 Polynucleobacter sp.
GACGACTCCGAGTAATATCGCTATTTGAGGCATACCTATTTTGGATTTGTTTGATATTAGGCGCATAAACACTTTGATCATAAGAGGCATCAAGTTCTGACTGATCCATATCAAGCCAAACCAAGGGTCCTTTTTGTTTGGATTGGGTTGAAGATGTAGATTGGGCAAAGGCTGAAGAAACAATACCAGCTCCCATTGTAAAAAGTAGTGATCGTTTTGTGTTCATATTGCCCCTTTAGATTCTTGATTATGGGGGAATTTGTTAATAAAGGCAAAGAACCGGATCAAACATCCTCGGCCCTGGTTCGATTCCGCCCCGGGCCACCAAAATCAAATAATGCCCTGCTTCGTGCGGGGCATTTTCTTTTCGGGGTTAGTAGGGTTAGACGCCATCGGTCTCGGATATCCTAATCTAGAAGCGTCCTTTAAAAGGACAAATCAATTAGATATCCCTGTGACACTCAAGCGTAGATTTATGCGACCCTCATCTAGGGCCATTGCTTACGATATCGTTTAAAACGACATTACCTCGGCAGTATTATTTTTTCTTCAGCAATTCCAAAGAATCAGGATGTTTTTCTAGTAGGCCTTCTTTTTCTAATGTGGCGATAGCCCTATATAAAGCCTCATGCGTAACGCCGATCTCTGAAGCCATCGATTTGAAATCGGACTGAAGTGTCAATACGCCTTGTTTGCCTTCAGTCTCAATCAGATGAATTAATTTACTGCGAATGTCTTTAAGTCCTAATCGTTCAGATTGTGTTCGAAGGCGCATGATCTCCTTGCTAAGCAACTGCACCCATTTCATTGAGAACTTGCTATCGGCGAGTGCATCTCTTAAAGATTTAATAGGTAGCGTGATCGCTTGTCCACTCTGAGTGGCAATAGCATCACAGTGATAAACATCCGTTAGTAAACTGGCTTCACTCACAAAACCATTCTTACATCGCTGTAATATGATTGGTTCTCCGTGACTACTCGCTCTACTAAGAACCGCCTCGCCTGAAACTACAAAAAACATGAATTCAGGTTTTTTACCTTGGTGGAAAAGATAGTCACCTTTATCAAAATGATGCCCATGGCATTGACCTAAAAGTTCTTTGGGCAGTAGTTCATTAAGTAATTGCGGAATATAGAGTTCCATATGATCTAAATCATACGCTGATTTCATAATTAGTCCAATAATGAACTTATCAATAAAGGAGAGTTCCTATGACAACAATCAATTTAATAGTAAGTGGTATGACTTGTGGTGTCTGTGTAAAGCATGTTGAAAAAGCGATTCAATCAATTGCGGGGGTCAGTTTAGTTGATGTTGACCTTACATCAGGATTAGTAAAAGTTGAGGGGGATGTTTCACAAAGTATTCCCGCCATCATTGCGGCATTAGAAGAAGAAGGGTATCCCGCAAAAGTAAATGTAGAGGGATCTGGTAAGACAAAAGTGAAAAGCGAGTCTTGTAAAAATGGAAAAGGTTGTTGCTGTAACTAACTTAATGAAAGAAAAGAAAATGAAAACAGTCAATAAAATCGTCATAGGTGTTGTCGCAGTATTAGGCCTTGGTTTGACAGTAGCATCTATTGCTCAGCAAGGACCTATGAATAGTATGGGCAGGATGCATGGACACGCTCAAATGATGGGACAAAATTCGAACATGAAGATCATGCGAGATTTAATGACACCAGCAGAGCGACTCACCATGATGGATAGAATGATTGATGCTAATACTCCAGAAGAGCGTCAGGCAATCATGACTACCCACCATGCTGAGATGGAAAAGCGTGCCAAAGAAAAAGGTATTACTTTGCCTGCAGGACATGGCCTAGAGATGATGTTTGGCAGAAGTTGTGGATAAAGTAGTTGATTGTGTGGAAGCCACCTTCGGGTGGTTCTACATTTAAATCTATGCTGTCTGTTGATATAGATCAAAAATCTTTGTGCATATAAGCATAGACTGAGCAAAGTAAAAAATTTTATATGGAGGTCTTATGAAATGTAATGTCGGTCGTATCGATCGTGGACTGCGTATCACGGTTGGGCTGGTCTTAGTTGTCCTAGCTGCAAGCAATGTTGTTAGTTTATGGGGCTGGATTGGACTCGTTCCATTAGCCACAGGCTTATTTAAATTCTGCCCGTTGTATCCAATTTTTGGAATGAATTCTTGTGGTGTTGGAAAAGAGAATTGCTCTAAGTAATTTTTTATTGCTAAAAGATCATGTGTAATTATTAGATAGGGATTCAAGATGATAAATCCAGAACAAATTACAGCATCTTACTCTAAAGGGTGGAGCCCATATTTGGCAGGAGCGTTAGTTGGAGTACTGGCTATCTTTTCTGTCTATTTGACTACCATTTATATGGGTAAATCGACATATTTGGGAGCGTCAACTACCTTCGTTCGTGCTGCAGGTTTAGCGGTACAAATAGTAGACCCAAGCTATGTTGCAGAGAATACGTATTACATGAAAGAAAAGGTAGTCGTAGATTGGCAGTTTTTAATGGTGATAGGTATCTTCTTTGGTGCTTTACTCTCTTCAAAATTGGATGGCAGTTTTAAGTTAGAGAGACTGCCGCCATTATGGGAAAAACATTTTGGCTCTTCAGTTCCAAAGCGAGCTGTATTTGCTTTTGTTGGCGGCATTGTTGCAATGATCGGAGCTCGTCTAGCTGATGGTTGCCCCAGTGGGCATGGACTAAGCGGTATGATGCAGTTGTCAGTAAGCTCCTTTGTCGCATTAGCCATGTTCTTTAGTTTTGGCGTGATCGTTGCAAATCTCTTATATAGAAAAGGAAACTAATCATGTCTATAGATCAACTATTGGGTTTAGCGACGGGCGTTATTTTTGGTTTCTTATTGCAAAAAGGACGTGTCTTACGCTACGACAAGCAAGTTGCCGCATTGTTATTGAAAGATATGACGATTTTTAAGTTCATGCTTTCTGCCATCCTTGTTGGTATGTTTGGCATCTTGGCTTTGCATGAGATGGGACTTATTACACTGAGCCTTAAGGCGATGAATGTTGGAGGAGTTCTAGTAGGCGGCGCTTTGTTTGGCGTAGGTTGGGCAGTGATGGGCTATTGTCCCGGTACTTCAATAGGGGCTATGGGTGAAGGCCGTTGGACAGCAATCTTTGGCATTATTGGTATGGTTGTTGGTGCTGGGATTTATGCTCAAATGTATCCATTTTTTAAATCAACGGTACTTGCTTGGTCTGACCTTGGCAAGATTGGCTTGCCTGAGACTATTGGCGTTAATCATTGGGTGGTTGCAATAGTATTCGCATTCATTACTCTTGGAATGTTTCGTTGGTTTGAGAAAAAAGGACTGTGAAGTATAGCTAGAGTTTTGTAGTTTGATTTTACTAGGACGGTAGTTAGCATAACAAAAAGAGGTAATTTGATGTTCGACACACTTATTTTGAGCAGGATTCAATTTGCTACAAATATGACCTTTCATATTCTTTTCCCAACGATATCCATTGCTTTGGGGTGGGTACTTTTTTATTTCAAAGTTAAGTTTAATAAAACGGGCGATACGATATGGAGTGACGCATATCAATTCTGGGTCAAGATATTTGCCTTAACCTTTGCGCTTGGAGTTGTAAGTGGGATTACGATGAGCTTTCAGTTTGGAACCAACTGGCCTGGATACATGCAAACGGTAGGTAACATCGCTGGACCATTGCTAGGCTATGAAGTTTTATCAGCATTTTTCCTTGAGGCAACTTTTTTGGGAATAATGTTGTTTGGCTCTAAACGTGTATCACAAAGAGCTCATACCTTTGCTACATTTCTAGTTGCCTTTGGTACATCTCTTTCAGCATTTTGGATCATTGCTTTGGACTCATGGATGCAAACCCCACAGGGATTTGAGATGATTAATGGTCAAGCACATGCGACTAATTGGATTGAGATTGTCTTTAATCCTTCCATGCCGTATCGCTTCTTCCATATGATGACTGCGTCATTTTTGACGGTAACATTTTTAATTGCTGGTATTTCTTCTTATCGATATTTAAAGGGCATTAACCTTACGGGAAGTCGAGTCCTGATCAAATTGGCAATGACTGTAGCGGTAGTGTTGGCACCATTACAAATTGTCATTGGTGATTTACATGGCCTAAATACTTTGGAGTATCAGCCTGTAAAAGTGGCGGCAATGGAGGGAATTTGGGAGACCACAAAAGGTGCTCCTGCAGTTTTGTTTGCCATCCCCGATGAAAGCATTAAAACCAATCGTTACGAAATAGCAATTCCCAAGCTGGCATCTTTATATTTGACACACTCATTAGATGGTGAGGTGAAAGGCTTAGATGCCTTCCCTGGTGCTACTCCACCAGTTAAGCCCGTGTTTTTTGCTTTTCGCATTATGGTGGGAATTGGTATGTTGATGCTCTTCACTGCCGGTGTTAGTTTCTATCTGACTAGAAAAAGTAAAGAGCTACCAAAGTGGTTTTTAAAGACTCTTAATGCCATGACTTTTTCTGGCTGGTTGGGGGTCCTTGCTGGTTGGTATGTGACCGAAATAGGCAGACAACCCTACCTTGTTAATGGGGTACTTAAGACTGCTGATGCGGTTACTAAAGTACCTGCCAATATGGTTTTAGGGACCCTGGTAATGTACATAGCACTTTATTTGGGGCTCATCGTTTCTTACATTTGGGTGGTTTTTTATTTGGCAAGACAAACTAATCCTATGCATATTATTGATGGCCAAAAATCAGGCTTGACCAACAGCATTTCCGGAGCATAAACATGGTCCCTAATTTATCTGAACCATCTGGCTGGTTGCCCCTTTTCTTTTTGGTTGCAATGGGCATTGCAATGGTTGCTTATGTTGTTCTGGACGGATACGACCTTGGTGTAGGTATCTTGCTGAATCAGGCAAGTGAGCCCGAAAAAGACACTATGATTTCATCAATCGGCCCTTTTTGGGATGCGAATGAAACGTGGTTAGTGCTTGGAGTTGGCGTACTCTTGATCGCCTTTCCAATGGCACATGGAATTATTTTGACTGAGCTTTATTTGCCTGTGGGCATCATGTTGGCCGGCTTAATATTGCGAGGCGTATCTTTTGACTTTCGCGCAAAAGCACATTTGAGCCAGAAGGCAGTCTGGAATTTTTTATTCTTTTTTGGTAGTTTCTTGGCGGCGGCATCCCAAGGAGTGATGGTTGGTAGAGAGGTGATTGGTTTTGACTCCGGCTACTTAGGCTGGATATTTTCTTTCATCGTGGCGCTTTGTCTGCCTGCTGGATATGCTTTATTAGGAGCCAGCTGGCTGATTATGAAGACGTCTGGCGAGTTACAACTTAAGGCTGTTGGCTGGGCAAGAAAATGCCTGTTATTAACGGCGCTAGGTGTTGGGATTATTTCTGTAGCGACACCATTCTTTAGTTCAGCGATTGCCGCTAAGTGGTTTAACCTTCCTAATATCTTCTTCTTGCTTCCTTTTCCAGTTCTGACTATGGCGTGTTTTGTTTTAATTGATTTGAACTTGCTAAAAATGCAAAGAGATAAGCCTGCGCAAGTTTGGATTCCTTTTGCTCTAAGCGTAGCCATCTTTGCTCTAGCTTTTTTAGGAATCGCTTACAGTATGTTCCCTTATATCGTCGTGGACAAAATGACAATCTGGGAAGCGGCATCTGCTACAGAGTCATTATGGGTAATATTTTGGGGCGCTGTAATTGTGCTACCAACTATTATTGGATACACCATTTATTCCTACAAAATCTTCTGGGGCAAAACTGAGCCGCTTAGTTATTACTAAAACAGCAATTTAAGCGTCAATGTAATAGACGCTTACTGAAACGTCCTTTAAAAAGACATCTCATATATGCGTATATACGCATATATAGCTACCAAAGTAAAAGTCGTCGTGATAATTAACGATTGATGTCGTTTAAAACGACATTACAAGACGCTATGGTGGTTGACTGGAAGGATATGGCATCACAATCTGTGCGCACTGAAAAATTGCCCATCGCAAGATTCTAATTTCATTGCCAAATTTGACCGGCACAAGGACGCACAATTTTTAGACAAGTCGAGACTGGTGACTCAAGCCCTTGAAATCAAAGCGAAAGCGGTCTATCGGAAGATATTTGAAAATCCTTGTGTCGGTGGTTCGATTCCGCCCCGGGCCACCAAGAAATACTAAAACCACCTTCGGGTGGTTTTTTCATTTGGCCAGGTTGATGAGTGTTTAGACTAAGTGAAGCTCAATTTTCTTACCAACTGCGGCAGCATATTTTCGAAGAGTACTCAGACTTGGTGAGTGTTTGCCAGTGGCCAAAGAGCTTTCTAATCTTGCCACTGCTGGAGCTTGTGTTCCCATCAGTTTGGCAATTTGAGCTTGTGTCAATCCAGATTCTTTTCTTGCCGCAAGAATTTCATCAAGAATAGCGAACTCTTCACGGTTGAGTTTATCTACTTCTGCTTTAACTGCTGAGTTTTTAAGCATCTTACTGACCATTTG
>DAIQPR010000133.1:6487-6988 GCA_036787315.1 Polynucleobacter sp.
ATCCATAAGCATTTGTGAAATCCAACATAGCAAGACAAATGCTTCGATATTCTTCCTTGGCTTCTTTAAGGGCTTCAAATATCAAAGTACTGTGTTCAATACGGCCAGCAACTTCTACCATGAAAGGTTTTTGTTGTCATTTTTTTATCTCCTTCATGCGTTGCTTAGCAAGTTTTAATTCTTTTTCTGGTGTTTTTTGAGTCTTCTTAATAAAACTGTGAAGCATAACAATTTCTTGTCCTATCATCGTACAAAAGAAAACTCTCGCAATACCCTCAGCACCTTTAAGTCTTAATTCAAATAGACCACCACCAAAAGCATCGGTATGTGGCAAGCCTAAATTTGGACCATACTCAATCATTCTATCTGTCAAGCCAATGTAACGAGCTTGAAGTATTACGGGCAAATTCATGATGTCTTCTTGAACTTCTTGACTGTAATAAATGATGGAATATGCCATGAGTAAATAATAACAAATTTGTTATTATGGGGCAAGAGAAA
>DAIQPR010000134.1:0-6936 GCA_036787315.1 Polynucleobacter sp.
CCTAAAATTTTATCTTTCATGCCAATTCTTTCATATAAATTTAATTAATTATCTATTATTTTTGTTTAACTTTGCATAAACATCAACTATGCGGGCGTCAGTTGGAATTGTTGTTTCATTCATCGATTTTAATATTATTTCAGCCTCTAAATTGCGATCTGCACTCATGAATTCTAAGGCTGCACAGTAGTAAAAATCCATTGCTTGATTAACATCAACTTTTACACCTAAGCCCTTTGAGTATATGTTTCCCATCATCTGACAAGCTTCTGGAATCCTGGCTTTAGCTGGATCTTTTAAAAACTTCTTAGCTCTTATATATTGGTCATCTTTATATCGGTTCAGAACCATTGCAGTAAAAATAAAATCTCGATCTCGAATATAGCTTGCTCGGTCAGCGTAGTCTTCAGCCCTCTCATACGCAATGAGCCCAATATAATACATTGCCCAAATATCGTTTTTTTGTGCCGCCTCTTCTAGCTTATGAAGTAGTCTAATATTAAAAACACTATATTTTAAAACATCGTCCTCTGAGTTAATACAATCAATATCTTTTAAACATTGAATTGAAGCAATTGATTTGATAAAACTTTTATTGAATAAGTCATAGATTTTTTTTGCTTCATTTTTTTGCTGATCAGCATTTGATTTTTTAGATTTATCAACTGCTAAATTTTGCCCTTTGTTTAAAGGCAAACTATTAGTTTTCTTATTAGAATCCTCTTTAGATTCTTCGTTTGATGCCCCCCCTGCAAGCACTACAGTGCTACTGAGCAAAATCACTCCAATTAAAAAACTAGCCCCAAAATAAGAGCTTATTTTCATAACATTTACCTCTTTAAACTTGGTGAAACCGATGGTTTTGGTGGTAATGAAAATTGTGAAGATGGTAATTCATTTTTATCTTTTTCTGGTGCTTTTAAATTATCTGGTATCTCTTGAGGGCCCATCTTAAAGCCTTCAAGTTTATTATTTCCTGATTCATTTGAAGACATCCCACTGATTTTAGATGAAGCTACCTGTGGTTTTTGCTTTAGAACTGTAATTGAAATCCTTCTATTTAAAGGATCTGCAGGATCATCAGGATTAATAGGGTATTTATCTGCGAATCCAATAACTTGGGCGATACGGTCTTCTTTAAGGCCCCCATTTAACATTTCGCGTCGAGCGACATTTGCTCTATCAGAGGAAAGATCCCAATTAGAGTAACCCATGCCTCCTTTAGTATATTTAGCACCATCAGTATGGCCTTCAATCCTAATAGGGTTTGGAGACTCTGTTAGAGCCTTTCCAATAACTCTCAATAATCTCTGCCCTGAAGAAGTAGGTGTTGTCCCACCGCTTGCAAAAATAGGTCTACTTTTATCGTCCACTACTTGGATCCGTAGTCCCTCTGCTGTAACGTCCATAAAAACTTGACCTTTTAACTTACTTAGCTCAGGGTCGTTTTTTATATCACTTTCGATTTTATCTTTTACAGACTGAGCCTGTGCCTGAGATTGACCGCTATCTGAACCGCCGGGTCCGCCTTGTGTTACAGATGAAGTCAAACTAGTATTATCTCTTCGAGCATTCTCAATTTCAGTTGCTTGAGAATTACTAACGCGACGCTCATCCGTATCAGCGTCAGCTTTAGCCTCTTGGCCAGTAGTCAAAGTGATACTGCCACCTCCACTTTTAACAATTCTAGTGGTATCTCCTGAACCCTGCCCTCCAGCCATTGAGATTCTTAAAGGGTTTTGAAAATATGAAGAAATACCTGCCAAATCTCCGGCAGTAGTTGAGCCTAAAACCCACATCAACAGAAAGAATGCCATCATTGCAGTTACAAAGTCTGCGTATGCAATTTTCCAAGCACCACCGTGGTGGCCATGGCCACCTTTCTTGACGCGTTTTATAACAACTATAGGTGCGCCATCTTTAGGCATTTACTTACCTTTAACCGCTTTTGTTCCTTCATCAAGCTCTGCAAAGCTTGGGCGTTGATCAGAGAATAGTACTTTACGTCCAAATTCTATGGCAGCAGCCGGTGGAAAATTATTTAAACTTGCAATGAGAATAGCTTTTACAGCTAAAAATGCTCTTGAACTGGAATTCAATTTCTGCTCTAAAACTTTTGCAACTGGTGCTACGAAAGCATAAGCTAAAAGAATACCTAAAAACGTACCAACCAAGGCCGCACCAATTAGCTTACCTAATTCAGCCGGAGGTAAACCAATAGATCCCATGGTGTGAACAACCCCCATCACAGCAGCAACAATACCAAACGCAGGTAAACCATCACCAACGTTCGTTACTGCGTTTACTGGAATGTGTCCTTCTAGATGGTGAACTTCAATTTCTTGTTCCATTAAGCTTTCAATCTGAATTAAATCTAAAGCGCCAGCTAACATCATTCTTAAATAGTCAGTAATAAAGTCCACTAAGTGATGATCAGCTAGAACATCTGGATATTTTTCAAAAATAGGACTGGCGTGAGGTTCTTCAATATCGGCCTCTAGGGACATTAAACCATCCCTCTTAATTTTTTGAAGAATTTCAAACATCAAACACAATAAATTCAAATGGAACTCTTTGACAGCCCCAGCAGATTTAAATGCCCCACCTAACGCAGAAATCGTTGCTTTTAAGTTAGTCGGCGTATTTGAAGCGAGCATAGTACCCAAAGCGGCTCCAACAATTGTTAAAACCTCTGTTGGCTGCCACAGCACCCCAATATGACCACCGTGCAAAGCGTACCCGCCCAGTGCACAACCCATCGCAATAATCCACCCAATTGGAATATTCATAGCTTCTCTTTAGTTTTAAATTACAAATTTGAAAACAAATTACTTGACTGCAATTTACCAAACAGCGCCTGAGCTGCATTCAAAAGAGATTGCTCCTTTGTGAAGCCTGCAGTTGCTGCTGCCATATCAGTGTCTAGTAAAGTCGAAGTCGTTGATGCTAACTGAGTACTTAGTGAGTTAACTGCGCTACTTGCTTGACTAACAAGACTTCCCACCAAACCACTATGAGTTTGAGCATCTTGTAGTTGATTATATGCCGAAGTTAATCCTGTGGATACCGTACTTAGAGTATCACTTGATGTTTGACCTGGAATTCCAGCTTTTTGTCCTAAATAAGCAACAAAAGCTTGGATTTTTGCCATCACATCTGTTTTTCCCGCCACCAAATTACCCGACACATCTAAACCAAAAGCATTTGAAGCTTGAATCCCTGAATCTACGGAAACACCAGGTTCTATTTGAACGGAGTTTATGCTTGGTGGAAAAATTGGGTTACCCGTGGCATCTTTTGCAGTTGATTGACCTTGAATTGTTGTGGCAATTTGACTAGCCTGCTGGTACAAAGCATTTAAAGCTGAAGATGTAAGAGCTCCATTTTGAGCTTGAACTGAGATAGATGTTAATTGATTCATTTGATCAATCATGCTTCCTAACTGAGTAGATGCATTATCCATTGATGCTGAAACAAAATTCTGATTATTGGTGTACATCGTTAAACGACTTTTATCGAAGCTCAATCTAACTCCCCATGAAACTGCATATGGGTTATCAGATGCCTGACTATATTGCTGACCTGTGCTAATTTGCTGCTGATATTTCACAGCTTGCGTAAGACTTGTATTCATGGATTGAACACTACTATCAAAAATTTGACTGGTACTAACTCTCATATCGATTTCTCCGATTCAGTTCTTAATTCATGATAGATAAAATTGATTGGAACATTTGATTTCCTGCCTGCAAAACTTTACTAGAAGCCTGATACATTTGCTGATATTTCAAAAGATTGGCTGCTTCTTCATCCAGATTCACTCCTGAAATTGAGCTTTGTTGGGTTTTTAAATTACTTAGTATGGCTTGATTAGCGCTTTGATTATTGGTCCAAGTTGCTACCTGGACACCCACATCACTTACTAAGTTAGCAACAGAATTCCCCATCAACGTACTATATTGTGAAATTGTGTTTGCTTGTGATGAACTTATAAAAGGCTGGCCTGCAGCTACTCCATTAAAAGTCCCCGATGTATTATTCACATACTGAGTATTATCGATTGGTGCAAGTGCTGTAAAGTTTGCAGCAGTAAGCCCTTGTGAAACTAGTCCTAATGAATCAGTGGCATTCGCTTGATAGAGATCATTCATTGCTGTGTCTGAGGTAATCTGAGGAATAAGATTCGTTGCGTCGCCACCAATCGTGCGAGTATCGCCTAGGGATCCTTGACTTGTATTAAAACCAAAAATCTTTAAAGCTCCACCGCTCTTATCACTTGCGCCACTGACATTGTTAGCAATACTTACCAATCCCTGGGCAATCGTATTTAGACGTTGATTTAAAAGCGGTACAAATTGAGTAGTTAATGTAATTAATGCTCCAGCTTGACCCTCAGTAGGAGTTTTAATCTTTTGAACATTTCCACCATTGTTTATTGAATTTGAATTAAATTGAACAGTCAAAACAGGATTGTCAGGTGTGATAATAGCTAATTTGTTTGCAACTCCTCTTTCAACTAAAGGAACTCCACTAACAATTTGTGTTGCAGTTCCATCATTATTTATTAGACTTTGACCACCAATTAAAGTTTGTAATTTACCAAGAATTTGATCCCTTTGGTCTAACAAATCTGGAGACGCTCCAGTATTATTTCCTCCGCTAGCAGAATTAATAATTTGCTGATTTACTTCTGCTAATTGTGGCAAATAAGTATTTACCTGGTCAACAATGTCAGAGAGACCAGATTTCGCATTACTAGATAACTGCCCAACCATAGAAACCATACCAGCCATGCTGGCGGAAACTTGATTTGCAGACCCAGTTAATCCTGACTGCGCAGATGGACTAGAGGGATTAGTTGCATAGGTGCCAAACGCATTAAAAAAGTTAGCAATTGATGTTTGTAAGCCTGTAGAGGTACTAGCAACTAAGCTATTAATCGATGATGTGTATTGAACTAGAGTGTCTGTATAACTTGACTTTGCTTGTTGATTTAGTAACTGACTACTCACCAAAGAGTTGTACTGACGGATAAATCCATTGACAGCAAATGCAGTGCCTGTCAAATTCATAGCATTCGGCGCTAATGAATCAATGACTGAGTTAGCATTACGTTTTGAATATCCATCGACAGAGGCTCCAGAAACGTTTTGCGATGTAATCAGCATACCAGCTTGGGCCATTTGTAGGCCTTCATAAGCTGTGCTACTGATTGAATTGATATCCATTATTAGATCCTATTAAAATGATGAAACATTTTTATACTGATTTACTACATTATTAAAATTAGCTGCTGAATTAGTCTTGTTAGTATTACTAACGGATTTTTTCTCAGCTTCGATTAGGGCCTTTACATTGGGTTGACTTAACATTTGATCAGCCACTTTACTAGCAAAACCCACACCTTTACCAGCAACTAAAGCATCAGCCAACTTATCATCAGCAATTTCTAAGTAACCTTTTGAAGAGTCATTTTGATCATCGCCTCCACGTAAAGAGTTACTTCTAACTGTGCTTAACATTTGACGAACCAAAGTACGCTCAAAACCCCTAGCAGCATCTCTTATTTGTTTTTCAGTCTTTGTGATTGAAGATGATGATTCTGAGATACTATTTTTTGTAGATGACATTACATCTGACGAAGTTTGTTGTGAATCCAAAATAGAAGCAAATGATGCAGAATTACTGGTATTGTTTTTTAGAACTGGGGGTAATTCGTTAGCTTGCCCTAAAAAACTCATTGCATTCGATCCAATAGCTGCCAACCCAACTCCTGGAATAGTTAAATTAGAAAGAGGCATCATCAAATCACCTCTATTTCTGCACTTAAAGCGCCTGAGGACTTGAGTGATTGCAAGATTGAAATTAAATCGGAAGGTGTTGCACCTAACATATTTAATGCCTTTACCACTGAAGATAAGCTTGCTCCGCCTGAAATTGATATTAAATTATCTGGCTTACCATCACTTGAAACTGTCGCAGTGTCTTGAGAGGTCACAACGGTTTCGCCTCTACCAAACGCATTGGGCTGACTTACCTCTGGAGTAGATTGTATTCGGACTGTTAAATTACCATGCGCAACAGCAGATGGAGCAAGCTTCACCGCTTGATTCATCACAACAGACCCAGTTCTTGAATTTAAGATCACTTTTGCAGGGCCTGATGTCTGTTCAATATTAATATCTTGTAAAGTCGCCATGAAAGCAACACGCTGTAATGGATCAAGAGGTACACGAACATTGAGGGATCGAGCATCGATGGGAATAGCTGTTCCCACTCCAAAGCGCTGTCCAATTGCTTGTGTTGTTTTTTGCATCATGGAAAAATCAGATTGTTTTAAATCCAATTGGATAAATTCCTCTGGCATGATTTGAGGAACCGATCTCTCTATAAGTGCTCCTGAAGGAATTCGACCTGCAGATAAATGATTGACTGTTGTACTTGCCCCACCAGCACTTGCACCTGCGCCAGATATAACAACGTTACCCTGAGCCTGCGCATAAACCTGCCCATCAGCAGCTCGAAGGGGTGTCATCAACAAAGTTCCACCTTTCAAACTTTGCGCATTACCCATCGAAGAAACTGTAATATCAATTGCTTGGCCAGGTCTTGCTAGTGGTGGCATTTCTGCAGTTACCATCACAGCTGCAGCATTTCTTAACTGCGCCTGTCCACCCGGTGGAACTGTAATACCTAAAGTTCCAATCATTTGCAATACACTTTGAATAGTAAATGGTGTTTGAGTAGTTTGGTCACCAGAACCGTCTAAGCCAACTACAAGACCATAACCAACGAGTTGATTAGGACGCAATCCAGCAATATTTGAAATATCCTTTAAACGCTCAGCATGAACTGTCGTAATTGATATTAAGGATAAAAAAAGAGTAGCTAGAAAACGAGTATATGATTTAGTCAGTTTCATGATCAGCTTATAAA
>DAIQPR010000135.1:0-6903 GCA_036787315.1 Polynucleobacter sp.
AAAACTAAACCCCCAGAAGTTAGACATTTCGTCCAACTTTTGGGGGTCAGTTCAAAGCCGGGCTTTTCAAATAAGTTTTAAAACTTATTGTTTCTTTGTACCAACAACTTCGATTACTGAGCGGCGGTTTAAAGCACGGCCAACTGCAGTTTTGTTGTCGCCAACTGGCTCAGCAAAAGCTTTACCTTCTGTGTATACACGGCTAGCTTCGATACCGTTCTTAACCAAGTAAGCTTTTACAGCTTCAGCACGACGGAGTGAAAGCTTCTTGTTGTATGCCAAGGTACCAACGCTGTCTGTAAATCCAACAACGATAATTACTTCAACAGTAACACCTTTGAGTTTTTGAACTAAACCATCTAACTTTTGAATACCTTCTGGCTTCAAAGTTGATTTGTCGAAGTCAAATAATGCATCTGCTAATAATGTAACTTTAGAACTTGTTGCTACAGGAGCTACTGGTGCAGCTTTAGGAGCAGGAGCAGCAGCTTTAGGAGCAGCTTTAGGAGCGCCATCACACTCAGCAGCAGCAGTTGCAGGAGTCCAGAAGTTGTCTCTCCAGCAGAGAGTAGAATCAGCACCAGAACGGACATAGGTTGAGCCTGCACCTGAACTCCAGTTGTCTACATTTTTCTGTTGGGCTTGTGCGATACCAAAAAAGGCTAATAAAGCAAAAGCTACTAACATTGAACGATTTGATTTAGTCATTTTTTTTCCTCATTAAATCAGTGAATTAAGCATGTCTCAGCAAAGTATTAATACTAAAATCAATTATATCAGTATATTTTTTACCTACAAGCAAACTTCTTCAGAGTGTTGTTATTGCGTAAAAATTGAATTATTAGTGTAACCCTATGGTGCATGATAAAATAAATGCATGGAACAAGCCGCTAAAGAAACAATATCAGTATCACTAGAAGACGAAATGCGGCGGTCCTATTTGGACTACGCAATGAGCGTCATTGTTGGACGCGCCCTCCCAGACGCTAGAGATGGATTAAAACCTGTGCATAGACGGGTTCTTTTCGCTATGCATGAGCTCAATAATGACTGGAATCGCGCTTATAAAAAATCTGCTCGTATTGTCGGTGACGTAATTGGTAAATATCACCCTCACGGTGATACGGCTGTTTATGACACGATTGTTCGTATGGCCCAAGACTTTTCATTGCGCTATATGTTGGTGGATGGTCAAGGTAACTTTGGATCTGTTGACGGCGATAATGCCGCTGCTATGCGTTATACGGAAATCCGTTTAGCGAAGATTGCCCATGAGCTTTTAGCTGATATTGAAAAAGAGACTGTTGATTTTGGACCAAATTATGATGGTAGTGAGCGCGAACCGCTTATTTTGCCAGCCAAAATTCCAAATTTACTCATTAATGGCTCTTCAGGTATTGCCGTGGGTATGGCAACTAATATTCCTCCCCACAATATTGATGAAGTAATCAGCGCATGTATCTTTCTTCTAGAGAATCCTGATTGTGATGTTGAAGACTTAATTAACTTGGTACCAGCGCCGGATTTCCCAACTGGGGGCACGATTTATGGAATTCAAGGCGTTCGTGAGGGTTATAGAACGGGTCGCGGTAGAGTCATTATGCGTGCTAAAACGCATTTTGAAGATATGGAAAAGGGGCAACGCCAGGCAATTATTGTTGACGAACTGCCTTATCAGGTTAATAAAAAGAACCTATTAGAGAGAATTGCTGAACTAGTCATCGAGAAAAAAGTAGAAGGTATCTCTGATATTCGGGATGAATCTGATAAATCAGGTATGCGCGTTGTTATTGAGTTAAAGCGTGGAGAAGTACCTGAGGTTGTTCTTAATAATTTATACAAAAATACTCAATTACAAGATAATTTCGGTATGAATATGGTCGCTTTAGTCGACAATCAGCCACGATTATTGAATTTAAAGCAGATGCTGGAGTGCTTTTTAAGGCATCGCCGTGAAGTTGTCACTAGAAGAACAGTATTTGAATTAAGAAAAGCTAGGGATCGTGGACACGTTTTAGAAGGTCTTGCGGTTGCTTTAGCTAATATTGATGAGTTTATTGCATTAATTAAAGCCGCTCCAACACCACCTGAAGCCAAAAAAGAACTATGTTTACGTGCTTGGGATTCTAGTGTTGTCAGAGAAATGTTGACCCGTGCAGCTATGGAAACGCAGGGTGGTAAATCTGCTTATCGTCCAGATCGATTGCCTGCTAATTTAGGATTACAGGAAGATGGCTTATATCGTCTTTCTGAAGATCAGGCTCAAGAAATATTGCAAATGCGTTTGCAGCGTTTGACTGGCTTAGAGCAAGACAAGATTGTTGAAGAATACAAAGAAGTAATGGATCAGATTTCTGATTTATTGGATTTGTTAGCAAGGCCAGATAGGGTTACTGAAGTTATTCGTAGTGAATTATTAGAAGCTAAAAACGAGTTTGGGCAAGAAGGTTCTGATACAGGTAGAAGATCTGTTATTGAGATGAATGCCACGGAGTTGTTCACTGAAGACTTAATTACTCCACAAGATTTGGTTGTTACTTTATCCAATACTGGCTATATGAAGAGTCAGCCTTTGACTGAATACAAAGCGCAAAAGAGGGGTGGTAGAGGTAAAGCTGCAACCACCACCAAAGATGAAGACTGGATTTCTACATTATTTGTAGCAAATACACACGATACCATTTTGTGTTTCTCAGATCGCGGAAGACTATATTGGCTTAAAGTTTGGGAAGTGCCTGCTGGAAGTAGAACTTCAAGAGGTAAGCCGATTGTAAATATGTTCCCTCTCATTGAAGGCGAAAAGATTACGACTATTCTTCCAATTAAGGGATATGTAGAAAATCAATATGTCTTTATGGCAACCAGAAATGGTGTGGTTAAGAAATCGCGTTTAAGTGACTTCTCCAATCCTAGAAAAGCGGGAATTATTGCTGTTGATTTAGATGATGGAGATATTTTAGTTGGCGCGGCTATAACTGGTGGTAATCAAGATGTGATGTTGTTCTCTGACGCTGGTAAAGCTGTTCGTTTTGATGAAAACGATGTTCGTCCAATGGGAAGAACAGCTCGAGGTGTAAAAGGGATGAACCTAGGCGAAGGTCATAAGGTTATCGCAATGTTAGTTGCACCTAGTGAGTCTGAGGAAAAATTACTTGAAGAGGCTAAAGCCTTGCCTAGTGTATTAACTGCAACTGAGAATGGTTACGGTAAACGAACCTCTTTAGTAGAGTACACCCGTCATGGTAGGGGAACTAAAGGGATGATAGCGATTCAGACCTCTGATAGAAATGGTAAATTAGTTGCTGCATCCTTGGTTTCTGAATCTGATCAAATTATGCTCATTACCACTGGTGGTATTTTGGTACGAACTCGCGTTTCTGAGATTCGCGAAATGGGAAGATCAACTCAAGGTGTCACCTTAATCAGCGTAGATTCAGGTACAGTATTATCTGGATTACAAAGAATTGCTGAAGGTGATGAAGACGACGGCGATGATGACGACGATATTGCTACCGATGACTCGGTAGACAAAGTTAGTGACTAATATAATTTTTCACTAATTTAAATTTGGGTAATTTTTATGCCATTTGAAAATCGAATTTATAACTTTGCCCCAGGCCCTGCGACTTTACCTCAAGAAGTTCTAGAAACTGCTGGAAAAGACATACTCTTATGGCAAGGTCTTGGTGCGGGAGTCATGGAAGTAAGTCATCGTAGCCCAGCCTTTATGAATTGCTACCAAGAGGCACTACAAAACCTAAAAGATTTGATGAAGATTCCTGCAAATTACAAAGTTTTGTTTTTGCAGGGTGGTGCTATTGGTCAAAATGCTGCAATTCCAATGAATTTGATGAATCTTGCCAAATCTCCGCAGGCTGATTTTATAGTTTCTGGAATATGGACACAGAAGTCTGTAGCTGAGGCATCAAAATATGGCGTAGCTAGAATTGCTGCTAGTTCTAAAGAAGATGGTTTTTATTCTGTTCCAGATAGAGCTTCTTGGGATCTTTCCTCTGAATCTGCTTATGTTCATATTTGTGAAAATGAAACGGTTGGAGGTGTTGAGTTTCCAAGCACGCCTGATGTTGGGAATATTCCATTAGTTGCGGATATATCAAGCAATATACTTTCCAGAGAAATTGATGTCAGTCGATATGGTGTTTTATTTGCTGGAGCGCAAAAAAATATTGGTCCTGCGGGATTGACGATTGTTATTGTTCGTGAGGACTTAATTGGTCATGCAATGTCCATAACCCCAACAATTTGGGATTGGAAAGTTCAAGTAAACAATGACTCTATGATCAACACACCAACTACGTTTGCTATTTATATGGCTGGCGAAGTATTCAAGTGGTTAAAAAATGCTGGTGGTGTGGCTGAAATGGAAAAATTAAGTCAGCAAAAATCACAGCTTTTATATGATGTTTTGGATCATAGTTCTTTGTATGAAGGTCGTGTTCATAAAGATTCTCGTTCAAGGATGAACGTCACTTTTTATCTTCGTGATGAATCCCTTTTTGATCCATTCTTAAAGCAGGCGAGTGACGCCGGAATGGTTGGTCTCAAGGGCCATAAGAGCGTTGGTGGGATGCGCGCAAGTATTTACAATGCAATGCCTTTATCTGGGGTTCAGTGTCTTGCTGAATTTATGCGTGAATTTGAAAGGCGGGCGTAATGTCTACAGAAGCCGAGCGCCTAGATCCTTTAAGAAAAAAAATTGACGAAGTTGATCGTGAGCTGATTGAGCTTCTTACAAAGCGTGCTAATTTAGCGCTAGAGGTTGGTCATGTCAAACAAGAATTTGGTTCAGTTGTATACCGTCCTGAAAGAGAGCAGCAAGTACTTGATAAGGTAACGGGACTAAATCCTGGCCCTATCAAAAGTGAAGGGATAGTTTTTATTTGGCGAGAGATTATGTCTGCTTGTAGGGCTATTGAGGCAGACATTAACGTTGCGTATTTGGGGCCAGTTGGAACTTTTTCTGAGACTGCTACGCTTGAATTTTTTGGTCATTCCGTAAGTCTTTCACCAAAGGCAACATTAGATGAGATTTTTAGATCTGTTGAGCTTGGTCAATGCCAATATGGGGTTGTTCCTATTGAGAACTCTTCAGAGGGTGCGATCTCTAGAACTTTAGATTTATTACTTGAAACATCACTTTTGATTACGGGTGAGATTTCAATTCCAATTCGTCACGTCTTGATGAGTGAGTCAGGTCATTTAGATGGAGTAACACATGTGTTGGCCCATCCTCAGGCACTAGCCCAGTGTCAACAATGGCTAACGCAACATGCACCGCATTTACATCGTGAAGCTGTCAGTAGTAATGCTCAAGCTGCCCTGGAGGCTTCAAAAAATCCTCACTATGCTGCAATTGCAGGTGCGAATGCCGCTGAAAAATACAATCTAAAAATGATTGAACAGGGTATTCAAGATGACGCGCATAATCGGACGCGTTTTGTCATTATTGGTCATCACATTGCTGCACCAACAGGTAAAGATCAAACATCTTTGATCTTGTCTGTTAAAAACGAAGCTGGCGCAGTTTATAAATTACTAGAACCATTTTCAAAGCATGGTGTATCAATGACGCGTTTTGAATCTAGGCCTGCTAGAAAAGGTACTTGGGAGTATCATTTTTACATCGACATTGATGGTCATCAAGATGATGCGAATGTAGCACAGTCTCTTAAAGTATTAAAAGAGATCACTTCCTTTTATAAATGTTTAGGATCGTATCCAAAAAGTAATTCAAAATGACAAATGAAACCAAATCTTCTTTCGGTCTTGATCAAGTAAAAAAAATTGCTCCCTATATAGGTGGTAGACCTATTAGTGAAGTAGCAAGACAATTTGGTTTGGTTGAAGACAAGATTGTCAAACTTGCATCCAATGAAAATCCATTAGGAATTCCTGAGTCTGCTAAAGCTGCCATGCTTGCCATCATGCATGATTTAGGTCGTTATCCTGACTCCAATGGTTTTGAGTTAAAACAAGTATTGGCAAATAAATACGGTATTCCAGAAGATTGGATCACTTTAGGTAATGGAAGTAATGACATCCTTGAATTAGCAACACGATCTGTTGCACAAGGTGGTCATGAAATTATTTTTTCTCAGCATGCTTTTGCGGTCTATCCGTTGGCAACGCAAGCTGTAGGTGCTAAAGCCATCATTATTCCAGCCAAGCCACAAGACTTGGGTCATGATCTTGACGCAATGTTAAAAGCCGTAAATGCTAATACTAGGCTTATATTTGTAGCGAATCCCAATAATCCTACTGGAAGCTTTTTATCCGGCGCTGAGATTGAGGCTTTTATTAGTAAGGTGCCTTCAAATGTAGTGATTGTTTTGGATGAGGCTTATAACGAATATTTACATCCAGACCAACAATATGATGCAATTGGGATGGCAAGACGTTACCCCAATCTCATTGTATCGAGAAGTTTTTCTAAGGCTTATGGTCTTGCTGGATTGCGCTTAGGATATGCTGTTTCTCAACCGGAATTAACTGATTTGATGAATCGCATTCGTCAGCCTTTTAACGTTAATTCTTTAGCGCAAGCAGCTGCTATTGCGGCACTGAATGACACTGAATTTTTGGCTAAAGGGGCCCTTCTCAATCAGGCTGGATATAAACAATTGACTGAAGCCTTTGAAGAGATGTCTTTAACTTATTTACCTTCAGCTGGAAACTTTGTTCTAGTAAAAGTTGGTGATGATGATAAAGCTGGTTCAAGGGTTAATTTGGAATTACTAAAACAAGGGATTATTGTTCGTCCCGTAGATAATTATGGATTGCCGAAGTATTTAAGAATATCGATTGGCCTGCCTGAAGAGAATGCAGCTTTTTTAAGTGCATTAAAAAAGATACTCACAAATTAAAGTTTTTTAGAACCAAAAG
>DAIQPR010000003.1:0-24356 GCA_036787315.1 Polynucleobacter sp.
GTATGATTAGGTTGTGAGGGATCATGCGGATGTCTTTCTAAAGCCACCTTCCAAGAAATTCTTTCACCCTTATATTCAAGAATGCATTCGTCCTTAGAAATATTTTTATTAGCGAATACACCCCGCCCATGAATAGGGGAGTCTTGAACTAATATAAAAGATTTTTTTAGTGTTTTAGGTATTGGTTTAGACATCGATGTTTTTTGCAATCAAGGCATTTGTTTCAATAAAGGCACGCCTTGGCTCAACATCATCACCCATAAGAGTCATAAAAGTTTGATCTGCATATATGGCGTCTTCAATCTGAACTTTTAATAAAGTTCTTGTTGTCGTATCCATTGTTGTTTCCCAAAGTTGACTTGGATTCATCTCACCAAGACCTTTATAACGCTGACGAGAAACCGTTCTCTCAGCTTCAGATATTAACCATGTAACTGCTTCTTGAAAATTGGTTACAGCAATTTCTTTGCTCTTTTCTGACTCGCCTCTTCTAACTTTTGAACCAACTCCAATTTTTCCAGCCTCTGATTGAGAAAATGCTCTTATAGACGCATAGTCTGAACCATGAACAAAATCAGAGTTAATAAAACTTAGTTTTAAGTTTCCGTGAACTCTTCTTGAAACAAGGAGGCGATATCTTTCTGTTCGTTCTTCTAATTGTGGAATGATTTCTAAATTTTGGCTGTTATCACCCAGTCTATTTTGAAGTCCTATCGTTAAATCCTTCGCAGATTGAGTAGCCTCTTCCAAGGTTTCCAAATGAACATCAACACCTTCACTAATAACGCGCAAAACATCTGCATCCATCGTTCTTGAAAGTCGATCAATTACCGTTTGAGTTAAGTAATAAAGAGTAGTTAACTCTTTTAATTGTTCACCTTCAAAAACATCATTATTAGCGTTAACAATTTGCGCACCACTTAAAGCGATAGTAATTAAATAACTTGTTAATTCAGCGTCATCTTTAATGTATTGTTCTGATTTACCGTGCTTAACTTTATAAAGCGGTGGTTGAGCAATATAGATGTGTCCACGTTGAATAAGCTCCGGCATCTGTCTATAAAAGAATGTCAGTAATAGGGTTCTAATATGACTTCCATCCACGTCAGCATCGGTCATAATAATAATTCTGTGATAGCGAAGCTTTTCAATGTTGTATTCTTCGACACCAATTCCAGTACCCAAAGCGGTAATTAAAGTCACAACTTCTTGACTTGATAACATCTTATCAAAGCGTGCTTTTTCTACGTTTAAGATTTTTCCTTTTAAAGGTAGTATTGCTTGGAATTTTCTATCACGACCCTGTTTGGCTGACCCACCCGCAGAATCACCCTCAACAATAAATAGTTCTGAATTAGCAGGATTTTTTTCCTGACAATCTGCTAATTTCCCAGGTAGTCCTAAACCATCAAGAACACCTTTACGACGAGTCATGTCACGTGCTTTTCTTGCTGCTTCTCTTGCTCTTGCAGCTTCTATGATTTTTCCACAAATGATTTTTGCATCATTCGGATTTTCTTGTAAAAAAGCACTAAGAGTTGAAGAAACTACTTCTTCAATTGGCCCACGGACCTCACTTGAAACTAATTTATCTTTAGTTTGACTTGAAAACTTTGGCTCTGGTACTTTTACAGAAAGGATACAAGTTAATCCTTCACGCATGTCGTCACCAGTTACTTCAACCTTGGCCTTTTTAGCTAATTCGTTTTCATCAATATACTTATTGATGACTCGAGTCATAGCGGCTCTGAGACCGGTTAAATGAGTCCCCCCGTCCCTCTGAGGGATGTTATTGGTAAAGCAAAGAACTTGTTCTGTATAACCATCGTTCCATTGCATTGCAACTTCAGAAGTGATCATTCCACCCACTTCTGCAGCTTTTTCTCCAATAGCATAAAAGATATTTTGATGTAAAACTGATTTAGATTTATTAATGTATTCAACAAATCCTTTTACACCACCTGAAAAAGCAAAATCATCTTCTTTTCCAGATCTTTCATCAATCACCCTAATGTGAACACCATTATTTAAAAAGGATAGTTCACGAATTCGCTTAACTAAAATTTCATAATGAAACTCTACTTTGCCAAAAATTTCTTCGTCAGCGCTGAAGTGAACCTCTGTTCCTCTTTTATCAGTTGTTCCAACTACTGGAATCGGAGAAATAATTAATCCATTCTCTTCCTGAATTGTTCTATTTTGAACAACACCTTTTGCAAACTCTAAAAAGTGTGTTTTTCCATCACGACGAACTGTTAAACGAAGCCATTTTGATAAAGCATTTACACAACTAACACCCACTCCATGAAGACCACCAGAAACTTTATAGCTATTTTGATCAAATTTTCCACCAGCATGCAATTCTGTCATTACGATTTCTGCAGCACTTCTTTTTGGATCATGCTTATCGTCGTATTTGATTCCAGTTGGAATACCCCTCCCGTTATCAATAATGGAAATGGAATTATCAGTATGGATTGTTACTGTAATTTCGGAGCAATGACCCGCCAATGCTTCGTCAATAGAATTATCAAGAACTTCAAAAACAAGATGATGTAAACCTGTGCCATCAGAAGTATCCCCAATATACATTCCAGGGCGTTTTCTTACAGCTTCTAAACCTTCTAATATTTGAATAGATGATGCACTATATAAGTCTGTTACAGATTGGTTTTCGTTTGTCATTTGTTCTTCGTTAATTAAATACGCATCGGCATGACAACATACTTAAAGTTTTCATTATCAGGAATAGTAATTAAAGCACTTGAATTAGAATCTCCAAGACTTAATTGAATTTCATCGTTCTTAACATTACTTAAAACATCTAATAAATAAGTAACATTAAAACCAATATCAATCTCATCACCAGCATAAGCTGTTTCAATCTCTTCTTGAGCCTCTTCCTGTTCGGCATTCGTAGATTGAACGATTAATAAATTATCTTTTAAAGAGCAGCGAATACCTTTAAATTTATCTGTTGTCAAAATAGCGGCTCTTTGTAAAGCAGACTGAAAACCTTCACGCTTTACAACAACAATGTTTTTATGACCTTTTGGAATAACTCTTTGATAATCTGGAAATTTACCTTCTACTAATTTAGAAAGTAATTCAATGGAACCAAAAGTAAATTTAATTTGAGAAGGACTAATTTGAATATCTAAATTTTCTTCAGAATCTTCTAACAAATGTTGGCATTCAAGAATAGTTTTTCTTGGCACAATCACTTCAAGCTTTCCAGTGTCTCCAGTGATCGGTTTATCAAGATTAATTTGCCCATAAGCTAAACGGTGTCCGTCTGTTGCTACAGCGATTAGCTTAGAACCTTCTAAAACAAACAACATTCCATTTAAATAATAACGAATATCTTGTTGTGCCATTGCAAAATAAACTTGACCAACAAGCTGTTTAAATTCTTTTTGGGACATGCTAATTGATCGCACATCTTGTAAATTTTCTTGCATGATTGGAAATTCATTTGCTGCAAGAGTTTGCAAAGAAAAACGACTTTTTCCACTTTGAACAACCATGCGATTGTCTTTTACATTCAAACTTACAGGACCTTCTGGCATAGCACGAAGAATATCTAATAATTTTCGCGCACCAACTGTTGTACTCAAATCGTCTTCACCAATACCGAAATCAGTAGTAGTGGTTATTTGAATATCAATATCAGTAGAAATAAAAGAAATCTTATCTTTATTTTTCTTTAATAATAAATTTGCAAGTATGGGTAAAGTGTGACGACGTTCAACAATTCCACTTACAACTTGAAGTGGTTTTAAGAGAACATCTCTTGTTGTACTGACCAGTTGCATGTTGTTATTCCTGATATATATATATTTAACTTAGTAATAGTAATAAGGGCTGTAAATTCTGTGGATAATCTTAAATATCTAGATTAATCAATATTTTACAACAATAAAAACCTGTTAATAACTTCTGTATAACTTATGGATAAATCTTGGATAACTTGTCTTTCTTTACTATTTTGCATGATATTTATGAGTTATCTACATTTTCTCAACATCTTATACACATAGTTATACATAACTTTTCAACAAGCTTATCCACAGGGTATATTTTACGCTTTTAATGTCTGTTCTAAAACATGTAATTCATGATTTAGTTGACTATCTAACAAACGAGCCTCAGCAATTCTACGAACAGCATGTAAAACTGTTGTGTGATCACGCCCTCCAAATAACTCCCCTATTTCTGGAAGGCTTTTTTGCGTTAAATCTTTTGCAATATACATTGCAATTTGTCTTGGTTTAGCAATATTAGCGGGTCTTTTTTTAGAATACATGTCCGCTACTTTAATGCCATAGAAATCAGCTACAGCTTTTTGGATATTTTCTACAGAAATTTGTCGATTTTGAATCGAAAGTAAGTCTTTAAGTGCTTCTTTAGCAACATCAATATTAACTTCTTTGCCATGAAACCGGACATATGCCAGTATTTTTCTTAAAGCGCCTTCAAGTTCTCGAATATTAGAGCGAAGATGTTTTGCTATAAAAAAGGCAACATCTTCGGACATAGGAACAAATTCGGCTTGAGCCTTTTTCATTAGGATTGCTACTCGCATTTCTAATTCAGGTGGTTCTATAGCTACTGTTAGACCAGAATCAAAACGGGAAATAAGACGATCATCAATACCATCCATCTCTTTAGGATAGGTGTCTGAAGTAATAATAACTTGAGACTTATTAGAAGTTAAGGCTTCAAAAGCATAGAAAAACTCTTCTTGCGTTCTACTCTTACCACTAAAAAACTGAATATCATCAATTAGTAATAGATCAAGAGAGTGATAATAAGACTTAAATTTATCAAAAGCCTTTTGTTGATAAGCACGAACTACATCAGAAACATATTGTTCTGCATGAATATAGCGTATCTTTGCTGATGGCTTCTGTTGAAGTAAATAGTTGCCAACGGCATGTATTAGATGTGTTTTACCTAAACCAACACCGCCATATAAAAACATGGGGTTATAACTAGTACCTGGATTATTGGCAACTTGTATTGCAGCGGCTCTAGCTAATTGATTGGCCTTTCCGTTAACAAATGTATCAAATGTCAGGTTTGGATTAAGTTTAGAAAAATCTTCTACGTTTATTTGAAACGAAACTCCATCAATATCGTCATCAAGCTCATCCTGACTCGAAAGAATATCCTCTGGTTCCGCACTAATTCCAATCACAGGGCTTGTAAGAGCTTGTTCAGCCTCATTAATACTACAAGCTTTAGCATCAACAATAAAACGGACTTGAACACCGGAAGGTAAATGTGTTTCAGCTAAATGATTGATTTTATTAAAAAATTGATTTTTAACCCAGTCGAGCTTAAATTGATTTGGTGCAGCAATAATAAAAGTATCCTTGCCTTGATCTAAGCCAATAGGTGTAAGGGGCTTAATCCAAGTTTTGAATTGAGAGCTGGACATTTCTTTTCCTGCATCATTCAAAAACTCTTCCCAAAAGGCCTTTTGCGGATTTGGTTCGGAATTAATTTGAACTGAGATATTTGTTTGCTCTAAATGCGACATTATTTTTTTTGTTTTTTGAATTACTAAATTGTTTGTATGGGAAATAGATTGTATCTAAATTTATAAGTTATCAACAGCGGAAAAACCTGTGGAATAATTGTGGATAACTTGTGAATAACATTAATAATCTTATAAAAATCAATTAGTTATTAAAATATAACGTTTTTTAATTATTAACTTTTCTTACAATATGACAAAGTTGAATATTCTATTGACTATCGAATATATTTCATGGAAAATAGAATGTTATTCAGTAATGATTGATTGCAAAAAATGAAACGTACCTACCAACCTTCAGTAACTCGTCGTAAACGTACTCATGGATTTCGTGTTCGCATGAAAACTAGAGGTGGTCGTCAAGTGTTAAACGCACGTCGCTCTAAGGGCCGTAAGCGTTTAGCTGTTTAATTCAGAAGGGTTTACACCCTACTGATTTATTAATGGGCGACTTTTAACGGCATTATCGCCCATGACAAAAAAAATAAAAAAAACGGTTCTTCAAAGTTCTGAAGATATTTCACGTACTTTAAAAAATAAAAGTACTAGTAATAGCAAACATTTATCTCTCTATAAGCAATTAAATAATTTAGAAAGCTCTAGATTGGGTTTAGCTATACCCAAAAAGAATGCTAAAAGAGCAATTGATAGAAACCGTATTAAGCGATTAATTAGAGAAAACTTTAGGAACTCAAACCAAATTGTCCCTTACGATATTGTTATCAAATTACATACTCCCATAGGAAAAAAAACACGAAAAAAGTTACGGGAGTCTGAAAGAAAAGCAATTCGTCAAGAACTCGCTAAATTTTTTGAATAAAACCTATGAAAAAAAGCGTTCTAAAATTAATACTGGGTTATAAGTATTTTATAAGTCCAATGTTAGGAGATCGTTGTAGATTTTCACCAACATGCTCGGAGTATATGATGACTTCAATAGGGGAATATGGAGTTTTAAAAGGTTTCCTCATGGGATTTAGAAGAATCTTAAAATGTGGTCCTTGGAATCCAGGAGGATACGATCCTGTACCTCCTAAACATAATCACGATTTGTGATCTTAAAGCACTACAATCATGCTTTGTAATAATTTTATTAATGGTAAAAAATGGATATAAGAAAAACCTTGTTATGGGTTGTATTTTCGGTTTCTGGCATTATGCTTTTCAATAATTGGCAGATTTCAAACGGACAATCACCATTACCTCTTTTTGCACCACCACCTTCAGCAACTGTAGAAAAAAAGACTACAGTTGATAGTTCTGCACCCCCTCAATTTTCAGAAAAAAAAGATGTTCAAAACACAGTTCCTGAAAGCTCAAAAGAAACTGTTTCAACTGCACAGTCAAAAACAGTTACTTTAAAAAATGACTTAATAGAAATTGATATCAGTAATAAGGGTGGAACAATTGTTCGAGCAATTCTCAAAAAACATTTTGACAACAATGAACCCATTACTTTATTTAATACCAACCCACAACATACTTATTTAGCTAGAAGCGGATTAACCACTGCTGGTATAGAGCTGCCAAATCATAATGATGTTTTTGAAGATAAGGTCTTGGAAGGTGATAAAAAAGTTATTTTTATTACAACCAAGAATGGCGTTACTTTAGAAAAAACGTATACATTAGATTCAAATAGTTATGTGCTAAAAGTGCGCAACAAAATTATTAATCAAACGTCCAACCCAATAACACCAAATATATATGCTGAATTGGTGAAGGATAGTCTTACCGTCAAAGAGAGTCAGTTTTACAGTACCTTTACAGGCCCTGCTATATATACAGATCAACACAAATATAAAGAAATACCTTTTTCAGATATCGAGAAAAAGAAAGTAAAACTCCCTGACCCTCAAGCTGCTGGGGAAGCTGGATGGATTGCTATGGTTCAACACTATTTTGCAAGTGCTTGGATACCAAATCCTGAAAGCACCAGAGAAGTCTATTTTGATAAATTAGAAAATAATTTATATCGTGTAGGTGTTAAATCTTCAATAAATGCGATTGCTCCGGGATCAAGCTTTGAACAAGATTCTCAGTTATTTATTGGGCCTGAAGAAGATGCTTTATTAAAAAATGTAGCTCCAGGATTTGATTTAATCAAAGACTATGGTTATTTGACAATCATTGCTAAACCATTATTTTGGATACTCACTCAAATTCATCATGTTGTACAAAACTGGGGATGGGCAATTATTATTCTCACCATTCTGATTAAGTTAATCTTTTTTCCTTTATCGGCAGCAAGCTATAAATCAATGGCAAGAATGAAAGAAGTTCAGCCACGATTAGTTCAATTAAAAGAACAATATAAGAATGATCCTCAAAAGCTAAACTCAGCAATGATGAGCATGTATAAACAAGAAAAGATCAATCCTTTGGGTGGTTGCTTGCCAGTAGTAATTCAAATACCTGTATTTATATCTTTGTATTGGGTTTTGTTATTGAGCGTAGAAATGCGTGGGGCGCCTTGGATGGGATGGATACATGACTTATCAAAACCAGATACTGCGATTAGTGGACTTATTGGATTGAGTACTCCTATTGGAATATTGCCAATTATTATGGCGATTTCAATGTTTATCCAAACAAAATTAAACCCTACGCCACCAGATCCGGTACAGGCTAAAGTAATGATGTACATGCCTTTGGCATTTTCATTAATGTTCTTCTTTTTCCCATCAGGTTTAGTCCTTTATTACATAGTGAACAACGTCCTATCTATTGGTCAACAATGGCAAATAAATAGAATGTTTGGAACATCAAAAAAATAAAATAGGATGTTGGTAAAAAGAGAACCAATCATTGCGCAAGCAACAGCAGTAGGCAAAGCTGGAATTGGGGTTGTACGGATATCAGGAGAGGACTTAAGTCCTCTTTTGAAAAAACTTTACGACAAAGATATAACCCCAAGGCATACTTATTTAATTAATATAAATGATGATCAGCTTCAAACTATAGACCAAGGTTTATTGGTCTATTTTCCAGGACCTAAATCTTTCACAGGGGAAGATGTTCTTGAGTTCCATGGTCATGGTGGTGTTTTAGTTCTTGCGTTAGTCATTCAACGATTACTTGAAATTGGAAAAGACATTAATTTAAGACTTGCTAAACCGGGTGAGTTTAGTGAAAGAGCTTTTTTAAATAATAAGATAGACTTAGCTCAAGCAGAAGCTATAGCAGATTTAATAGATGCGACCTCCATGGCTGCTGTAAAAGGTGCTAATAGATCTTTAAGTGGACAGTTTTCCAAACAAATAGATACGCTCGTAGAAAAGTTAACGCACTTGCGAATACTTGTAGAAGCAACCTTAGATTTTCCAGAGGAAGAAATTGAGTTTTTAGAGAATGCCAATGCGCGAGAGCAATGGGAAGATATTTATCAGCAACTACTCTCCGTTTTAAAAGTATCTAATCAAGGAGCATTATTAAAAAATGGAGCTTTAGTTGTTCTCGCAGGAGCACCAAATGTGGGAAAAAGCTCTCTTATAAATAGTTTGGCCCAAGAGGAAATTGCTATTGTGACCCCAATAGCAGGGACAACACGAGATCAAATTCGAGAAGAAATACATTTAGAAGGCGTACCAATTCAGCTAGTAGATACTGCGGGTCTTCGAGAAAGCTCTGATGAGGTTGAAAAAATTGGCATACAAAGATCTTGGGATTCTATTGCTAAAGCTGACGTGGTTTTATTTTTAAGAGATGCGTCTAACTCTAATCAAGAAAATAGTGATCTTTTATTCACGGAAGTTAAAGAGTATTTAGTCAAAACAAATAATCAAAATGTATGTTTAATGGAAATTTGGAATAAAAAAGACCAATTACAGAAGAATGCAGAAAATCATAAGCTTTATATATCTGCTAAAACAGGTGATGGCATAGATCAGTTAAAAGCTAAAGTTTTATCGGCAATAGGCTGGGAGTCTCAAACGGAAAATATATTTCTAGCGCGCCAAAGGCATTTAGAGGCCTTACAAGATGCGCTATTGCATTTAGAAAATGCAAAAAGCTATTTAAATCAAGGAAATGCTACTTTAGAGCTCTTTGCAGAAGAGTTGAGATTGGCTCAAGACTTTCTTGGTGAAATTACAGGAAGATTACTTCCGGATGATTTATTAGGAAAGATTTTTAGTTCGTTTTGTATTGGAAAGTAAAATAAGAATCCGGACTTAATTTTGCATAAGTTGCACTGCAACAAGAAAAAATTAAAAAAAATGCGAAAATGATAGATATTTAATTTTTAACCTTCGATCCTTTATGACAACAAATATAAACTTAAAAGAAATTAATCTAAATACGCCAGCGTATATAAATCATCAAAAGCTTATTTCATGGGTACGTGAAATTGCAGAGCTAACACAACCAGATCAAATCTATTGGTGTGATGGATCAACAGAAGAGTATGACCGTCTTTGTCAGAAAATGGTTGATGCGGGCACAATGAAAAAACTAAACCCAGCGAAGAGAAAGAACTCTTATTGGGCATGCTCTGATCCAACTGATGTGGCACGCGTAGAAGATAGAACTTTTATCTGTTGGCCCAAAAAAGAACAGGCAGGTCCTACAAACAATTGGATTGATCCAATTGAAATGCGCCAAACAATGGGCGGCTTGATGGCAGGAAGCATGCGTGGAAGAACAATGTATGTAGTACCTTTCTCCATGGGTCCTTTAGGCTCTCCAATCGCTCATATTGGTGTAGAACTAACTGATAGTCCGTTTGTTGTTGTGAACATGAAGATCATGACCAGAATGGGTAAAGAAGTATTTGATGTTCTAGGCAATGAGGGTGAGTATGTTCCTTGTGTTCACTCAGTTGGAAAGCCATTAGCAGCGGGTGAGAAAGATGTGGTTTGGCCTTGTAACCCAACTAAATATATTGTTCACTATCCTGAAACAAGAGAAATTTGGTCATACGGCTCTGGGTACGGTGGAAATGCATTGCTTGGTAAAAAGTGTTTTGCCCTCCGAATTGCATCTGTTATGGGGCGCGACGAAGGCTGGAATGCGGAGCACATGTTGATTTTGGGTGTAACTTCACCTGAGGGTAAAAAATATCACGTTGCAGCAGCGTTTCCTTCAGCATGCGGAAAAACAAACTTTGCAATGTTGATACCTCCCGCTGGATTTAATGGCTGGAAAGTTACAACTATTGGTGACGATATTGCTTGGATTAAACCAAGGGTCGATCCCACAACAGGAAAAATTAGATTATTTGCAATCAATCCTGAAGCAGGGTTGTTTGGTGTAGCTCCCGGAACAAATTCCTTGACGAATCCTAACTGCATGTCTTCATTAAATGAAAATGTCATATTTACAAACGTTGCTTTGACAGATGACGGAGATGTTTGGTGGGAAGGCATGACTAAGGAAGCTCCAAGTCATTTAATTGACTGGCAAGGTAAGGACTGGACTCCTACTGATGGTGCTGCTGGAAGAAAAGCTGCTCACCCTAATGCAAGGTTTACAGTTGCTGCAGTTAATAACCCTGCATGCGATCCTCAGTGGAATGATCCAGAGGGTGTTCCTATTGATGCATTTATCTTCGGTGGAAGAAGATCAACAACAGTGCCTTTGGTTACAGAGTCTAGAGATTGGGTGCAAGGCGTATATATGGCTGCAACAATGGGTTCAGAAACTACTGCAGCAGCAACTGGTAAAACAGGGGTTGTTCGTAGAGACCCTTTTGCAATGTTGCCTTTTGCTGGCTACAACATGAGCGAATACTTCCAACATTGGCTAAATCTCGGTGAAAAACTCACGCAAGCGAATACAACTTTACCAAAAATATTTTGCGTAAATTGGTTTAGAAAGAATGATGACGGCAAGTTTGTATGGCCTGGTTATGGCGAAAATATGAGAGTTTTGGCATGGATGCTAGGTCGTGTTGATAATAGCGCTCACGCAGAAGAAAATATTTTTGGATTTTCTCCTAGCTATAAAGATTTGAACTGGGAAGGTATTGATTTTTCTGAGTCACAGTTCAACCAAGTTATTTCTGTTGATAAAGAATCTTGGAGAGAAGAGCTTAAGTTGCACGAGGAATTGTTTGAGCAACTAGCTTATGGACTGCCGGCTGTATTAAGAGATACGAAAGCTAAATTAGAAAATCTTTTAGCTTAATTTCTATTGAGGTTGTTAGTACAAAGACTTGAGTTTTTGACTTGCAACCTCTTATTTTCATCTATATAAGTACATTCGTTTTGGAATAAAGTGCTATCTGATTTTGGGATAGCATTTTCATTTTGATTTGCCAACAAAGTATTTTTTACATTAGTGCCCTTATTTGCTAAACAGTCCTTAAAGATTTTAGAGTTTTCATCTTTAACAATGACCAGTAGGGGCGCACATTTTGCTTTAATTTCTGCACTAAGGGCACTTAAGGCAATTGTGTTTGGTTTCATTTTAATTGGCGACATAAAACTTAGAGGGTCAATTGGGGTACCAGCAAACTGTACCTCAAAGTGAAGGTGTGGGCCGGTAGAGCGTCCCGTATCTCCAACTAAGCCAATAATTTCTCCCTTGCGAATTGTTTGGTTTTCTTTTACAAGAATTTCTGAAAGATGCCCATATAAAGTTGAAACACCATTGGGATGACTTATTTCAATATAGTTTCCATATCCAGTCTTGTCTGTATTTGGTGTTATCTTTTTAATAACGCCATTTGCCGCAGCCAAAACAGGCGTACCCATATCTGATGTAATATCGACACCTGGGTGAAAAGAAGGCCGAAGGTTAAAAGGATCTAGTCGTTCACCAAACCCGCTACTAATCTTGTATTCCCCTATTAATGGAATACCTTCTGACAAATTAGTATTTAAAAAAACTGTATTAAGTAGGTTTTTTTTCAGATAAGGTAACTCTTCGTTAATTTGGAAGATAGTTAATCTAATTTTTTCAAAGGAGGAAGAAAGCTCATAATTGTCTTCAGCTAAGTTGAGTTTATTAATAGGTAAGTACTTACCTCCTTTATTTCCCGTGTTTTTCTTATCATCTTTCTTTGGGAGTTGAGAGTTGGGTTTTTCTTTTAGTTGATAAATTTCATTAACATCATTAATGGTTTTATTTAGTTGGTCTTCTAACTGGTTAAAGCGAGAGATCAACTCTTGACTTAAAGGAGGGGGTGGTTCAGCAGGTGGGGTAAATCCAATATACAAACCATGTAATATGAGATACCAAAGCGCAAAGCCGATGATAAGTATTCCTACAATACCACTGATAAAAAAATGTTTTTTCCTAATTGAAAAAAATTTATTATCATCAGACGTTGGAAATTGATCCTCTTGCATTAAACCCCAAAATAACAGACTAAAGCTGAATTATATCTATAAGCAATGAAAATTAATCATGCAGTAGGGAATGAATACGATGTAATCGTAATAGGCGCAGGAGTTGCAGGTTGCACTATTGCCGGTGAGCTAAAAAGAAAAGCTTATAAAGTTGCCTTAATAGAAGCAAATTCATCTATTGCGCAAGAAACCTCTTCACATGAAACAGCGCTTGCACACCCACAGATTGGGAAAAAAATAAACAAATTGATGCGATTTACAAAAATTGCAAACCAAATTGCAAATGAAAAATGGCAAAGTGCACAACTTTATAAAGGCGCATTTGAACCAAGATCAGATTTTGATATAGAAAGAATAAACCTTATCAATGAATTAGTAATAGAGATGAAGTATGAAGAAAACGCTATATCAACATTAACAAAAGAAGAAGCTCAAAAAAAAGTAAATTTAGATCGACCAGGTATTTGGTATGAAACTGCTGCAATTTATAGCCTACCTAAAATTTGTCAAATTGAATCGAAGGCCTTGTTAGATCATGATGTTTTTTTTAATACAGTGGTTCATAAAATAAAATATTTGGAAAATCGCTGGCATTTATATGACAGTAATAATGAATTAATCGCTTCATCAAAGGCTATTGTTTTATCAGGCGGCATTAAAACAAAAGAACTATTAAAAGATTGCAATATTGATTTAACGCTTCGTCCGGTTCGTGGACAATTAACGCAATTTTTTATTCATCAAGATAGTGAGCTTAGCAAAAAGCTTCCTAAAACCGTACTGAGAGGTGACGGATATTGCTTACCAGCATACAAGATTAACGATCAAAATTGGTTATGGGAAGTTGGATCTAGCTACGACGAAGATCAAGATGATTTACAAACCAGAGATGACAGCGATTCTGAAAATGCCAAAAGAGCATTGACTTTAATTGAGTGTGAGTATTTGCAAACAAACGAGTTAAAAACAAATAAGACATTTGTAGGTGTTCGAAGTGCCTCTAAAGATCGCTTACCATTAATCGGACCCATATTAGGGCATCATGGACTTTTTATCGCATGTGCCTATGGGTCTAGGGGAGTTTTGTGGTCAGCGTTAGGGGCTGAGTTAATAAGCGCTTACGTTGAGGCTTTCTTAGCAGGAGAGGTGCGCTTACGAGCAGGCTTTTTGACAGGAGCATCAGACGAGCTTTCAGAGGAGGTAGCAACTTCAGTATCACCATCGCGTTTTTTAGCTACCCGCGCCTCAAATTCAAAGCCTATCTTTCCAGTTTCTTGACGAACTAAATAAGCTTTAAAAATACGTCCAGTTCTTTGAGATTTAAAGTTTGGTAAAAGATCTGTCTTACCATTTGCGAGTAATTTTTGAATTTGCTCTTCAGCAATTTCTTGTTGAAGAATAACCTTACCAGTATTAAAGTCACAGTTTCTATTGGGGCCTACTGAGTTTTCGCAAATATATTTCATGCCATGTTCATAAACAGCACCAGAACATTTGGGGCAAGGACCTAAGGCAGTTTTGCCTGTAAAGTCCACAATCTCTAAATTATCTTCATCTGAATTACCAAAATCAAATTCTAATTTGAAGCCAGCATTTGGATAATCTTTGTCATCCAAAGGAATTGGGCTAAGTTTAATAATTGCCGCAAATGGTCGTCCCATTTTGCTTCTAAAACCCTGGAGAGGGCCAATTTGTTTGTTTTCCAAAAGCTCTTCGGCTTCTACATACTCAAGTGCTTTTCCACCTGGAATTTTACTAATAGAAAAACCGCATTTCTCACAGGCAAACCTTCTATAGTTTTCTTTAACAGGACCACCACAGTGAGGGCAAGGTGTTTTTAAAGTAATGTAATCACCAGGAATTGTATCGCTATCAAACTCTTTAGCTCTTTTCACAATACGTTGAGTCATTTGAGCAATTTCTTGCATAAATGATTCACGCTTTATAAGACCTTTTTCCATTTGGGATAACTGAAACTCCCAACCGCCCGTGAGCGCTGGTTGAGTGAGTTCCTCAATGCCTAAGCCTCTTAAAAGTGTCATTAACTGAAAAGCTTTTGCGGTAGGAATTAATTCACGACCTTCACGAACGATATATTTCTCATATAAAAGACCTTCGATAATGGAAGCTCTAGTAGCTGGGGTACCAAGTCCTTTTTCTGCCATCGCTTCACGGAACTCATCTTCTTCAACTAATTTTCCAGCGCCTTCCATTGCAGATAAAAGGGTAGCTTCTGAATAACGTGCTGGTGGTTTTGTTTGTAGCGCAACAACATTGATGGACTCTGTGTTGACTTTTTCGTCTTTAGCAACTGCAATAAGTTCCTTATCTTCAGAGTTGGACTTTCCATAAACAGATAGCCAACCAGGCTCAACGAGGACTTTACCTTCAGTTTTAAAATTCATACCACTAACTGTTGTAACGCGAGTAGTAATCATAAACTCAGCAGCAGGGAAAAAGATTGCCAAAAATCTTCTAACTACTAAGTCATATAACTTTTGTTCAGGTTCCGAAAGCGTTTTAGGTGGTGCTTGAAGGGTTGGAATAATCGCAAAGTGATCTGAAATCTTTGAATTATCAAAGATTTTTTTATTAGGTCTAACCCAATTATTATCTTTAATTTTTTTGGCAAATTCTGCATAATTTGTAACAGATTCACCCAATTGCTCAATCGTTTCTTTAACGGTATTGATGTAATCTTCTGGAAGTGCTCTAGAGTCAGTTCTTGGATATGTCAGAACTTTATGTCGTTCATATAGAGCTTGGGCAAGCCCAAGGGTATTTTTGGCAGAAAAGCCAAACCGAGCATTGGCCTCCCTTTGCAAACTAGTTAGATCAAATAATTGAGGTGCTTGTTGAGTTGATGGCTTGGCTTCTTCCGTTACTGAGCCGCTTTTATTTTGGCAAGCAACAACTATGCTTTTAGCCTCAGCCTCACTCCAAATTCTACTTTCTCGAAGTTCGGGATCATTAGCTTGTGTTTTAGATGATTTTTTAAATTCTGGATCAAACCACCTTCCCTCGTAAACACCTTTAGCGCAAATGAATTCTGCTTTTACTTCCCAGTAGTTACGAGATATAAAACGTCGAATTAATTCTTCACGTTCCACAACAATGGATAAGGTTGGAGTTTGTACTCTACCAACAGTTGTTAGAAAAAAACCGCCACTTTTACTATTAAAAGCAGTCATTGCTCTAGTGCCATTTATCCCTACTAGCCAATCAGCCTCAGAGCGGCATCTTGCAGCATCAGATAGAGGCATCATTTCATTATCGGAACGAAGTTTGGCAAAACCATCACGAATCGAATTAGGAGTCATGGACTGAAGCCAAAGTCTTTCGATAGGTTGAGTGGCCTTAGCTTGTTGAGCAATCAAACGAAAAATTAATTCACCTTCACGACCCGCATCACAGGCATTAATTAATTTTGATACATCTTTACGTTTAATTAATTTTTGAAGTACCTTAAGTCTAGTTTCAGTCTTAGCGATTGGCCTAAGTTCAAAGCGTGGTGGAATGACAGGCAAATGATTAAAAGACCACTTACCACGTTTGACTTCATATTCTTCAGGAGCTGCAATTTCTAAAAGGTGTCCAACAGCGGAAGAAATGATGAAATCATTTCTTTCATAAAAATCCTCATGTTTTGTAAAACCACCAAGTGCTTTTGCAATATCAGCAGCCACAGATGGTTTCTCAGCAATAACTAATGTTTTATTGCTGACAGATTCTTGATTTAATGAGGCGGATTTTTTTGCCACTTTTGTACCTTAATTGTGAATTTCTTTTTTTATTATTACCTGAAGAAATAGATTTCGTGTTGCATTTTATACGCTGAAATAACAAATGAGTAAAAGATTATATATAAGTATTTGTTTTTTATGAAAATTAATTTATGCGAAAAATATGCAGAATAAGCCGAATTTCAAATCAAGTTAGAAATTCGTATAGAATAAATCACATTAATTGAAATATTACACAAGATGCCGACCTTAGAAATTCTATGCTACCCAGATCCAAGGCTTCATAAGATAGCTAAAAATGTGACGCACTTTGATGACAGATTAGAAAAAATGGTAGCTGACATGGCACAAACCATGTACGAAGCTCCAGGAATTGGCCTTGCTGCTACACAAGTAAATATTCAGGAAAATATTATCGTTATTGATATTTCAGACAGTAGGGATGAACTACAGGTGTTTATTAACCCTGAAATAATCTGGGCTAGTGAAGAGAAGAAAAGTTGGCGTGAAGGATGTTTATCAGTGCCAGAGTATTTTGATGAAGTAACAAGACCAGATCGTGTAAAAGTTCGCGCACAAGATCTAAAAGGCGATTATTTTGAAATAGATGCTGAAGGAATCATGTCAGTGTGCTTGCAGCATGAAATGGATCATTTAATTGGTAAAGTATTTGTAGAATACCTTTCCCCTTTAAAGCGCGCTCGCGTTAAAGGCAAAATGAAAAAGAAGTTTCATTCTTGAAATTATTCTTAGAACAGTTTGCAATTAAATTGTTCTAGGTCCTCAACAAATTGTTCAGAGCTTAGATACTCATACTCCATTTTTCGTTGTATCCCTATAGCATCATTTTCAATTGCGCTCAGTGCTGGGTGGCACATTATCAAAGCATTTGGTTCGGCTAGGGAAAGCCACTTCTGCATTAAAAGTCTGTATGAACTCGTATTAGGTGCATTAAAGTTATACACGCCTAGAAAACCTTTGTTAAATTGAATATTGGCATTATTCAACATTTGAATAAATTGATAACCCCCAAGAATATTTAATAAATTACATTTGAATTTTTCTGGAATATCTTTTTTATTTGTAGGTAGTATTGTGCTTCTTATCCAAAAGTTTGGGTCATTAAAATTGAGTTCTTTAATTACTCTAATTAGCTCCTCACGGATTTGAGGAAATTGATGGACGTGTTGGTGACCATCGATAAAATCAGGCTTAAATTGAAAAGTATCCTCAAACAATTTGAGTTGTGTTTCTATTTGTTGATGAATTTTTAAGGGTGGTAATAGCCGTAGTTGACTAAGAATAATTAATTGATTTAATGGCATGCAAAAGTCTGTGTCATTAAATCTCAGTGTTAAGTTGAAATGAAGTCCAACTTCAAGCCCCTTTTCTCTGGCAAGAGATATTTCATGGACCCTTTGTCGTGCAGCTGGTCCTTGAATCAATATGCTAATTTTATTTAAGCGTTGCTGATCAAATAAATTTAAGGATGCATCAGTAATTTCTATATCCTGACCGATATCATCTGCACAAATAGATATTTTCATATTATGTTTTTGCAAAAGCCCAATGTTTGCTACTGAAATAAGTACCAACGGCAACTAGAATTAATACAATAATCAACGCAATTTGATATGGAATTTTAAAAATATAGATTCCAATACTCAAAAGTATTTCATTGCAAATAAAGCTCGTTACGGAAATCAATAGATAAGGCAATAGAGATTGTTTAATTGATTTATTGGTATTAGAAAATGTGAATAAACGTTGTCCTGAGAAACTCACAAAAAAAGCTATACAAAAAGCAATAAGGTTTGCAATTAAAGGATGACTAAAAAAAAGTTCTACAAGGATAAGAACAACTGAAAAATGAACTGCTGCCGCAGTTCCACCAACCATTACAAATCGAATGGGTTGCGGAATTTTATGAATCAAGCTGACTATTGTCATGGTCTTTAGAAACTAAATATAGAGGGCGTTGTTTTACTTCAGTAAAAATTCGACCTATATATTCTCCAAGAATACCAATAGAAAGAAGCTGCACACCTGAAAACAACATCAGGGCAACTGTAAGCGTTGGCCAACCACTTGTTGGGTTGCCATTGATTAATGTATCAAAGACAACATATATTCCATATGCAATAGCTACAAAAGAAATAAAGACTCCAATAAAAGTCCACACCCTCAATGGCAATGTACTGAAAGAGGTTAAACCAGATAGCGCTAATTTAATTAAGTTGCGTAAGCGAAAACTAGATGAGCCACTTAGGCGATCCGACGGAATAAAAGGCATAGCTATAGATTTAAAACCAACCCAGGCATACAAGCCCTTCATAAACCTATTGCGTTCAGGCAATGCACGAAGTGCATTAACTACTTTTTTATCAAGCCAACGAAAGTCACCTGCATTTTCAGGGATAGGCACGTCAGCACCAGTACTCATTATGGAATAAAAAAAGCGAGTTCCAACTCTTTTTAAGACACCTTCATTTTGCCTATCAACAATAACTCCATAAACCATGTCATATCCAGAAAGCCATAATTGACACATTTCTTCTAGTTTTGATAGAGGATGTTGAAAGTCAGCATCTATAAGAAGAACTGCATCACCGCGTGCATAATCAATACCACAAGATAATGCGGCCTCTTTGCCAAAGTTTCTAGAGAACTCAAGGTATCTTATCCCTGGCTGTAAAGCTAATTCTTGTGCAATTTCATCTGTATTGTCTTTACTACCGTCATTGATGATTAGAATTTCATATCGTGGTGTAATGCTGACAAGAACAGATTTTAATGTTGCAACAAATTGTGTCAAATTAGATGATTCGTTGTAAGCAGGGACAACAATCGATAGACTAAAATTGAGGGGTCGGTTTTCTAGCATAGACATACCCTAAAGTTTAACTGTAATTTTATAATCAGAACATTATTCAATATTAATTCGAGAACTAAATTTTTGATATTCTCCACAAATCAAGTGTTAAAAAATAAATCCATATTTGCGATAGCCATGTGTTTGCTAATTGGCTTGATTTGGTTTTGTTCATTCGTAATCTTTCGGCAAGCTCCTGAATGGGACAATATGGAGGAATTAGTTTGGGCAAATAGTTTTGAGTTAGGTTATCAAAAACATCCCCCTTTACCAACTTGGCTGTTGTACCCTCTGACCTTGATATTTGGTCGACAAATGTGGCTTACGATTTGTTTAGGATTGTTGTGTGTGGTGATATGCCAATGGATTACATACCATTTGTATCGCAGAATTGCTCTAAATTCAGGCCTTAAAAATATTCATGAAGTGGCGTTGTTGGGTATTCTAACGAGCTCTTTTTTAATTTATTTCACCATTCGTGGTGGTGATTACAACCATAACTCTATGCAGTTATGGTCAATTGCTGCTATGTATTATTCATACTATCGTACGTGGGAGCAAGAAAGAAGTCTATCAAATAGTCAACATTATTGGTGGTGGGCACTACTTGGACTAATTACGGGCTTGGCTATTCTTTCAAAGTACAGCGTTCTCATTCAAATTTCTCTATTGATATTTCACTTCTTTGTTTCAGCAAGATGGAAAAATTTGCGAGCATGGAAAGGTTTAGGAATTGGGGTTATTTTTAGTTTATTTATCGCACTACCTCATTTGTTATGGCTATATGACCAAACCATGCATGGCCAGGGGCCAATTTATTATGTTTCCGAAGCTATGCAAATACCGGCAACATTTTGGCAAAGGTTGTCAGAATTATTCAGAGATTTCTTATTGACTCAAATATTTAGAATTTTGCCTTGTTGTGTATTTGTTGGATATTTATATTGGCTCTATAAAAAGTCTCAGTTAACCGAAGTTAATAAAAATCCAAGTGCTAATTGGTGGGAACAAATACGTCAAGACGACAAAATCTTTTTAATGATGCTGGCGCTAGGCCCAGCATTGTTTGCAATGCTAATCGGAATAATCTTTGATCAAAAAATAGAAGCTAAGTGGGCAGTTACTTTCTTTATATCTATTGGTTTTGCTTCATGGGCATATGGAAATCAGTATTTAAAAATGGATTGCATTGCGAAGGCTGTAATCTTGGGACATTTTATTTTTGCATTACTTTTTGGTGTGTTCAGTGGTCCCGGGGCAAGTTATTTGGGTAAACAAGGTCGTGGTAATTTTCCGAGTGAAGAATTAGCGAAAGTTATTCAGCAGCGTTGGCAAGAACATCCTGAGCTAACAAATGGGGAGCCAATTCGTTTTATTGTTGGAGATACCTGGATTATCGGAAATTTAATTATTCACGATCCGATTGATAAAGGAAGGCAAATGAAGCCATGGATAGATGGTAACGATTTGCTATCTCCTTGGATGAAAGATAAAGACAAGCAACAAGTAGCTTTAATCTTGATAGATCACGTACCAAAAGTTGAGGGTAAGTGGTGGAGGGCTGGTCACCCACCAAGCCCAGAGGTACAAAAAATGTTTGATCAAGCAACTATCAAAGGGGTTGAGTCAATTCCTTGGACGATGAAAAAAGATGCTCCACCATTAGAAATACAATGGGCAATTCTGCCATACAAACCATGAAAAAAGTTTTAAAGATAGTTTTTGCAGGAACACCTGAGTTTGCAGCTATTATTCTTGAAGCTATTCAAGAGTCAGAACATCAGGTCACTTGTGTATTGACTCAGCCAGATAGGCCATCTGGAAGAGGTTTGAAGGTCATGCCGAGTGCGGTTAAATTAAAAGCTTTATCCATGGGTGTTCCATTATTGCAGCCGCATTCTCTAAAGTTAGATGGTAAATATCCAGAAGAAGCTAACGCGGTAAAAAATCAATTAGAGAATATGAGTTTTGATGTAATGGTTGTTGCAGCTTATGGCTTAATACTGCCACAATGGTTGTTAGACCTAGTTGAATCAAGGAATCCCATGGGGTGTATCAATGTTCACGCCTCATTATTGCCTAGATGGCGTGGCGCTGCGCCAATTCACCGTGCTATTTGGTCTGGTGATGAACAAACCGGAACTTGTATTATGAAAATGTCCCTTGGGCTTGATGCCGGACCAATCATTGATCAAGAAACAATGACAATACAAAGTCTTGATACAACAGTAACTTTACACGATCGATTAGCATCTCAAGGTGCTAGATTATTAAAGGAAGTGCTAAATAGAATCGCGAGTGATGAAAAACTTTCTTTGACAGAGCAAAGCCTGACAGGTGTTACGTATGCTGAAAAAATAAAAAAAGAAGAGGCAAAGATAGATTGGTCACAAGATGCTTTAATGATTGATAGACAAATTAGGGCGTTAAATCCATCCCCAGGTGCGACAACGACGCTTGATGGAGAAATATTTAAGATTTGGTTATCTGAAAATATTTCTAATCAATGGCCTAATAACCTTGAATATTCTCCGGGTGAAATTATAGAAATGAGCGACTTAGGTATTTGTGTTGCCGGAAAAAATGGTGTTATCCGTTTATTAGAGATTCAAAAAGCGGGATCAAAGAGAGTTAGTGCTGCCCAGTTTTACAAAGGAAATCAAATAAAGCTTGGGCAAGTATTTAAATGAAATAAATTGTTAAATATAGTAATACGGATATTTAGCTTAAAAAAATGAGGGGAATTTCGCATGTTTAATATGACAAAAACGGCCATATTGATGGCGGCCATTACTGCGTTATTTGTATATGTTGGAGGAGCTCTTGGCGGGCCTCAGGGAATGTTAATGGCGCTATTAATGGTTATAGGTATGAATTTCTTTAGTTATTGGAATTCAGACAAAATGGTTTTAAGAATGTTTGGAGCAAGACAAGTAGACGAACAAAGTTTTCCAGCATATTACAACTTGATTAAAGAGCTCTCTCAAAAAGCTGGACTACCAATGCCAAAGGTGTATTTAATAGAAGAAAATGCTCCAAATGCATTTGCAACTGGTAGAAATCCTGAAAATGCAGCAGTTGCAGCAACCTCAGGAATAATGAATATTCTGAATGAACGTGAGTTAAGGGGGGTAATGGCCCATGAATTAGCGCATATTAAAAACCGGGATATTTTGTTATCTACAATTGCAGCGACCATGGCAGGCGCAATATCAAGCTTGGCAAACTTAGCAATGTTCTCTGGAAACAGAAATCGTGAGGGGGGTGCACACCCCTTAGGCTTTTTGTTAATTTTTTTAGCTCCATTAGCAGCAAGTTTGATTCAAATGACCATTTCTAGGGCTAGGGAGTATGAAGCTGATCGCGTTGGTTCGCAAATATCAGAAGATCCTTTGGCATTAGCTTCAGCGCTAAAAAAAATTGAGAGTACAGTTAAAGGTATCCCGTTTGATCAGGTTGAAAGTCACCCAGCTGTTGCACAAATGATGATAATGAATCCTTTATCGGGCGGAGGACTAAAAGGTCTTTTTTCTACCCATCCATCAACCGATGAAAGAGTTAATAAATTAGTGCAAATGTCTCAGACAGGAACATATCCAACATAGTGCAAGATAACAAAAAAGATACATTACGAGCCTTACCGAAAAAGAGCTTAGGGAGTAATCTCGCAGAAACGATTACTCTTTCAGCAAAGTTACTAGACCAAGTAAGGCAGGGCACATCGCTAACAGAGGCGCTATCTAATTGCCCTTCTGAAAATAGATCTGCTGCTCAAAGTTTAACTTTTGATGCCCTACGCTTCAAACCGAAAATCTTACAAGCACTTAACTCGTATCTTCGAAAAGAAATTGATACAGAAGTTGAAGATATTTTTATTGTTTCCATTAGTACTTTACTAAATGAGTCACAAAATAAATATACTCCCTACACTTTGGTAAATGAAACAGTTAAGGCAACAGAAAAATCTGTAAAAACAAGACATGCAAAAGGTCTTATCAATGCTGTTTTAAGAAAAATTATAGATAACCCTCAGTCATTGAATATAAATACATTAGATGCTCAATATCCATCATGGTGGGTTAAATCCCTTAAAAAGGCATATCCTAATAAACTTAATGATATTTTAGAAGCTAATTTAAAGCCTTCAAAAATGTTTTTAAGGGTCAATAGAAAAAAAATATCAAGACATGAATATATTGAATTACTTAAAAATTCAAACTTTGAGTTTTTAGAAATACCCCAAAAGTGGCAAGATTTAGCCCCAGATGCAATTGCATTACAAAGCTCTGCACCGGTACAACAATTCCCAGGATTTTCTGATGGGTATATAAGCATTCAAGATTTAGGCGCGCAAATTGCAACACATTTAATTGTTCCTAAAAATGGTGAAATTATTTTGGATGCTTGTAGCGCTCCAGGCGGCAAGGCTTCAGCTTTATTGGAATATGCTGATATTGAATTAGATGCTTTAGAAATTAGTGAAACTCGTATGCAACGAGTTCAGGAAAACTTAAAGAGACTTGATTTAAGAGCAAATTTAATAATAGGCGACGCCACAACTCCTGCAGGCTGGTCGAAAGGCAAACATTATGACGTCATCGTAGCTGATGTTCCATGTTCTGCAACTGGGATAATGCGAAGGCATCCTGATATATTGTATTTAAGACGACTAGAGGACATTAAACATCTTCAAGACTTACAAAGAAAAATGGTTTTAGAGTTATGGCAACTTCTAAAACCGGGTGGCAAAATGTTGTTTGTAACTTGCTCCATTTTTCCACAAGAGGGAGAAGATCAACTTACTTGGTTTGCCCAAAATCTTCAAGATGCATTACGATTAGAATGTCTTGGCCAACTTTTGCCCGACGAGTGGCATGATGGCTTTTTTTATGGAATGCTACAAAAAA
>DAIQPR010000003.1:24366-29294 GCA_036787315.1 Polynucleobacter sp.
CCTCATAAATGCATTATTTGTCGGAATTTTATTCTCGACAATGACTTTTGCTGAAGGAATAAAACTTCGGCAAATTCAATTTGAACCAATTGATCAAAATTGGGTTATTAATGCATCTTATCAATTAGAGTTACCACCAGAATTAAGTGACGCTGTAAAAAAAGGAATTACTTTTCACTTTGTTACTGAATTTAATGTAACTAGGGGGAGGTGGTATTGGTTTGAAGAAAAACCAATAACTGCTATAAAAAATATAAAGTTATCTTATCAACCGCTAACCCAACTATACAGAGTAAATGTGGGAGCATTAACACTTTCTGCAAACTCTTTAGAGGAGGCGCTCATTCAAGTAGGAGCGATTGCTGGTTGGCAAGTTGCCGAATTAAATGCTTTAGAAAGTGGCAAGCAGTATGAAGCATCAATACGTATGCGCTTAGATCTAAGCCAATTACCCAAACCTTTTCAAATTAATGCATTAAACGCAAGAGAATGGAATTTAACAAGTGATTGGCATCCATTTGTAGTTGCACCTAGATATAGGATTGTGACCAAATAATGAATGAGCCATTATTGGAATATTCTGACAGCATTATTTCTGTCCAATATGGGATTAAGAAAGAGTTAACCGCTTTTCTAGTATTGGTTTGTGTATTGGGCGTGTTACTTCTTGGTTTGTTAACTGGCATCAGTGCGGATGCTCAATTTTTAAGCAAGTATTTTGTTTGGCTTTACACAATTAATATTGTTGTAGGTGTTGTGCTCTTATTAGTGATTATTGGTCTCATTATTACCCTAACCATTCGATGGCGGCAACGTTACTTTGGAACACAGTTAATTGCTAAGTTAGCAATGATTTTTGGCCTAGTGGGTGTATTGCCGGGCGCCATTTTATATTCAGTATCTTTACAGTTTGTTGGTAGAAGTATTGAAAGTTGGTTTGATGTTAATGTTGAATCTGCATTAGAGTCTGGACTTCAGTTAGGGAGATCCTCTTTTGAAATTTCACAGCACGAATTCTTATCTAGTGGAAAACCATTCGCAAGTCAACCTGCATTAAACAATGTTAAGTCCAATCAAGGTGTATTGAATTTATGTAAGTCTGTGCAAACGGATCAGATAACCATTGCGGATAACTCCGGAAAAGAACTATATAGCGTCAATTGCACACATCAAGAAATAATTGATAACCCTATTAGTCAAGATCTGCTCTCTGATCTAAAAAGAAACCATTCAACTTCATCAATTGAAGAGTATGGAAATACTAATAATGTTGATGCGTATCAATTGAATGCATTTTATATTTTAGAAAATCAAAATATTCTTAAGCTCTCTAAACGATTAGATCCAACTTTAGTAGAAAGTGCTAAATCAGTACAAAAGGCCTACAGTGATTATCAAGAAAAGTCTTTGAGTAGATTAGGCTTGAAAAAAATGTACATTGGTTCGTTGACGCTGACCATGTTTATGGCTCTATTTATTGCAATCCTATTAGCTTTAATTTTGGGACGTCAATTAGCGAGGCCTCTATTAATGTTATTACGAGGTACTGAGGCTGTTGCTAAAGGAGATTTATCTCCGAAGCCTCAAATGGATACTCCAGATGAATTAGGGATGTTAACGCGTGAATTTAACAATATGACTAAGCAATTGTTAGAAGCGAGAATGTCTTTGCAGCAATCGAAAGATTTTTCTGAATTAGTATTAGCTAATCTTACTGCGGGCGTATTAGTTCTTGATTCACAATTTAGACTTTTAGTTGCCAACGAAGGCGCTAAAAGAATTTTGGAAAAAGATATTAATGAATTAATTGGGCAACCACTCAGTCATTTTCATGAGCTAAATCATTTTGAAACAACGATCAAAGAATCTTTTAAAGCGAACACCGTTTCTGTTGGCTCAGATGAGCATTCTATTTCTGATAATAAAGATGCATTGCATAACGATAAATCTTGGCAACGTCAAATAAACTTATATGACACAGTAAAAGATCAAGACAGTGTTTCTCCAATTCTCCTTTTAAGAGGAACAGAACTAACGGGAAAACAATACATTATTGTGTTTGATGACATCACAGAAGTGATTGCAGCCCAAAGGTCAATTGCTTGGGGAGAGGTAGCTCAGCGTTGGGCTCATGAGATCAAGAATCCTTTAACACCAATCCAATTATCTGCAGATCGTATTTTTCAAAAACTAACCGGAAAATTGACAGAAGAACAAGAAGAAATCGTGGCCAAGGCAACTAATACAATTATTAGTCAAGTTCAAGCCATGAAAACAATGGTAAATAACTTTAGAGATTTTGGAAAAAAGCCTGCTCCTAATATGCTGCCGGTCAATATAAATCGTTTGATTGAGGAAATATTGGGTTTATATGAAGGCACGCAAATTGAGTTAAAGCTTGATCAAGAGGCCCCCGAAATCCTAGGAGACCCAACTCAACTAAGACAAGTTATCCACAATATCTTGCAGAATGCTATTGATGCAGCAACTGAGATTCATTCAGAGCCAGAGATACAAATAAGAACTGAAACTGTTAATTATGTTGGAGTTGCAAATCAAACAGAAAAGCTAGTGAGGCTTTCAGTGGCAGATAACGGGCCTGGTTTTTCACCCAGAATCTTATCAAGAGCTTTTGAGCCTTATGTAACATCAAAAATAAAGGGAACCGGGCTGGGTTTAGCGGTGGTTAAAAAAATAGTTGATGAGCATGGCGCTCGAATAGAGTTAAAAAATCGTTTAAGAGACACGGTAATTAGAGGTGCAAGAATTTCAATATTATTTGAAAGGTTGGCTCAAAAGAGCTAAACAAAATGCAATAGAATTAAAATGAGTAAATAGGACAATTTAGTATGGCAAATATATTAGTAGTAGATGATGAAATGGGAATACGTGAATTACTCAATGAAATATTGAGTGATGAAGGGCACGTTGTATATTCCGCAGAAAATGCTCAACAAGCAAGAACGGTGAGAGATCAGTTATTACCTGATTTAGTTCTATTAGATATTTGGATGCCAGATACTGATGGTGTAACTTTATTAAAAGAGTGGGCTAAAGACGATAAATTAACAATGCCAGTTATTATGATGTCTGGACATGCCACGATTGATACAGCCGTTGAAGCAACTCGCATCGGGGCATGTAACTTTCTAGAAAAACCTATCGCATTACAAAAACTTTTGAAAACCGTTTCGCAAGCTTTGGAGAAGGTATCGCCAAAGGAAGCTCAAGAAAGTATAGGTTTTGGGAATAGTGAAAGTAATTTTGGCGTTACTAAATCATTTGATCTTTCTTCTAGTCATGAGAATTCATCTCGAATTCAGGGATCATTCGTATCTTCAGATGTAAAAGAGTTGGTACAAGGACACTTTGATTTGCCTCTGCGTGAAGCTAGGGATATATTTGAAAAAGCCTACTTTGAATATCACTTAAAGTTGACTGGTGGTAGTATGACGAGAGTTTCGGAGCAAACAGGATTAGAGCGAACACACCTTTATCGAAAGCTTAAAGCTTTGGGGATTGATGTCCGTAAAATTGGAAGTAGTAGCACCTAATTTTTATGAAAGAGATGAGCTCTCAGATTATTCACATTGATGTAAAACAATCTTCAATTATTGAAAATAACGAAGAGTGGATAAAAGCTTTGGAAAGTGGCAAGGTTTTGCACTTTACAAATTTACCTTTTGAGATATCTTCAGAAGAGAACGCATTATTAAAACCTAATATTCAAAACCCAAAATCAAGAAACATTAGCTTAAATTCTTCAGGGCAATTAAAAGGTGCGCAAGGCGATGAATCTACGATTACCTTATTAACAAACTTCATTTTAAGATTTAGAGAGTCAGCTAATAGTCTTGTAAACACGTTGGTCCCTAAATACTCTTTATATCTTAAGGTTTCGCCAACTAGTTTTAGACCATTTAATGTGCTTGAAAGAAAACAATCCTGGCGAGCAGATGATAAGAGACTTCACGTTGATGCTTTTGCAACTCGACCGAATTATGGGGAGCGAATATTGCGGGTATTTATGAATATAAATCCGCATGGTGTTCCTCGTGTTTGGCGTATTGGGGACTCCTTTGAAAATGTGGCAGAACAGTTTCTTCCTAGAGTCAAGCCATATTCTGCTTTTAAGGCAAGCATTTTAAATAAGTTGGGTTTAACAAAGTCTTTTAGAAGTGAATACGATCACTTGATGCTCCAAATTCATGATGCGATGAAATCTGATTTGAGCTACCAAAAAAACTCAAATCAAGAAGAGTTTGGCTTTATGCCGGGAGATGTTTGGGTTTGTTTTTCAGATCAAACATCACATGCTGCAATGAGTGGACAGTACATGATGGAACAAACGTATAATCTACCAGTTGACGCTTTGTATGACCCTAAATCTAGCCCTTTAGCGATACTCGAAAGTAAAACTCAGAGAAAATTGGCTTAAAAAGTCGTCATTAGAGTATAATAATTTTTCTTTTGGCCTGGTAGCTCAGTCGGTAGAGCAGAGGATTGAAAACGATGGACAGAGGACTAACAGTCTTTTATACATTGGCTCTAAGCTACACAACACTTCGCTGTTCTGTTCACACACAAATCAACGGCACGCAATAATTTACCTACGCAATACACTTTTGTTCACAGACGGTCGTGTGAGTTTTTGACGACGAAAAAATAATACAGGTAGGAAAAATAACAAAGAGAGTACACACTCAATAAGCGTAAATTAAATTGACGCTTGTTATGTTGAACCTCAATTATCTATTCGCAAACGAAACGCACACACCGCCAACATCAGTTACGCTGATGAACGGCAACCTCACCGTATACAAGCGTCCACAGTCAGCACAGTATCAGTGCCGATTCAAATTGGGAAACGGCAAGTGGCATAGTGCCACAACTGAAACTGACGACTTAGAGAAAGCGAAGATACAAGC
>DAIQPR010000136.1:0-2406 GCA_036787315.1 Polynucleobacter sp.
ATATGGAGTTGTGAATAGAAAATAGATAGAGAATATTTGATTGATATTCAGTGATTAATTTAGATTAATGAGTCGTTTGTATATACAATTACAGCTTTAGCTTATAAATATTATCAGAATAAAGATGATGCGACTAATCAATTAATAGAGATAAGGCTGCTGCTATGGCCTGATTATCCTGTTTACTGCCAAACTTTGATCAATTTTATGTAAATTTAAAAAAGACCGCTGATGCTAGCAATACCAAGTCTTGGGAGGAAACGCCAAAAATGCGTTGGAGAAAAAATGATCCATTTCAGGGGCTGAAATGTGGCAATTGCTAAGGTTACGATTATAAGTGGACGGCTGTTGTAAATTTAGATTAGCATGAGCAGTCACAAGATGCGCATGAGGTATGTCGATCAGACTAATATTGATTTTTTATTGTAGAAATCAATCTATCAATATAAGCCGCGCAAATATGCTGTACGAGAATATAGAGAATTATTGGCAGCATGACACGCGGATGACTATATAATCCAGTTGATGCTAATACCAGGCTGGAGCCATTATTATTCATACCTAATCCAAACGTAAGCGATGCTGCCTCGGAAGGTGGTAATGAAAATAATTTCGATATCTGAAAGCCAGCAAAGAACATGAAAATGCAAAGTGTCGAAGTTGAAAGTAAGGCCAGTAAAATGAATTGAATATCTGGCTTGGATATCAATTCGGGGAGATATACGGATGCATTTGAGTAAATTATTAATATCAGCATGCCGATATTAATAAGATTAAGATATGGGTCAATTAATAAATATAAAGTTTGATTTATGAAAATTCTGATTATAACGCCAAATATTGAAGGTATGATTACCCAAGCAATAAGGAATGAGATGACTGTCCCTCCAGCAAGGTTGTGCAATTCCTCAGAATATCCGCCGTATATTTGATAGCCAACCGCATGTAGTGTAACAGGAGTTACGAGCGGGCTTATGACTGTTGTAAGCAATACAAGACCGAGACTCAGAGCAAGATTGCCGCCAGATGTTTTTGACCATGCAGTTGATGATCCTGCTATCGGCATCGAAGCAACGACCGCAACGCCCACTAGAATATCATGAGCCTTCGCCTGGTCATTGAGATATCTGAAGATGAAACTTAGCATAATTAGATAAACAAGAGGTATAATAGTATTACCGATAATGCCAATAAAAAGGGCTTTGTTATATTTTGAAATACTTCTTAAGTCATGAAGTTTAATGCATAGGCCGGCATTGAATAACAATACAGCAAGCATAATTGCTGGTAAGGTAAAATTAATCAAATTTTCATGAATCTTGATGGAACCAAACGAGTAATTCTTTATCCAATAACCAGTAGCTGGTGTTATAGTTGCCAGTATATATGAGCAAATCACAAGTAATAGAATGTTGTGATGAATGATATTGTAAAATTTTTTCAATGATTGATAATATTTTAACATTGAAAACTTTCTTATGATTATTTCTATGTCCCTAGTGCTAATCGATTTATTATTTAACTCAGGTATTTGCTCTAATGTTAATGCATTTTATGCATCTAATTTTAAGCATTAATTAAGCCGACACTCTTATGGGCGCCTCGACCCATATATGGAGGGCTGACTTCTTTTGGCTCTGATTGAGATGGGAAATGTGAAGAAGATTTATCGAATTTTTCAATCTTAAAGGGGGAGAGCGTTTTTCTTTTGTATCGCAAAAAGTATCTGTGGATACTGTCGGGGTTAAAATCAATAGTAAGTGTAGAATAGAGACGTTTAGCAAGATGTTAGTCATGCTCATTTGCAAGCCGTTTTCTATTTCTGTTGATGTTTTTCAAAACATAGACCATCAGTCTGTTTCGTATAAGTGGCTCTTTTCATATAAACTACTTACGGCTGCTCTCTGATTAGGGTCCTGGCAAGCACGAAACTCTTATCGGAAACTTTTAGATCACCGGAATATGGTTCGGAGAATAATAGGATTAGGTAGAGACTCATGGAAACAAGAAGGGTCATCATCCCTGTCATCAACAAATGAACAAAATGACTTTCAATAAAAAAGAAATAAGTGAATATAATTGTTATTGAAGCTCCCAATATTAACACAGTCCATTCTGCAACGGGGAGACCAAGATTTGTTGCTCTGGTTCTTGCTCGTCTATTTTCCCAGAAGTTTATAAGTTCGTTTGCAATGATTGGGTATAAGGCTTTTTGATTTTCTGTCTTAGGTTCAATTGAAATAACACTGTTTATTACCTTAAATAATAAATCATGGGCTTTTGAGCTATACTGATGTTTTTCCATTGACTTCCATTCAACATTGATAACCTCATCTGTGTATTCTTTTAACGAGGCTTTAATTTCTTTTTCTTTTTCTGGAAACTGTTTAATTATTGTATGCATCG
>DAIQPR010000136.1:2506-6788 GCA_036787315.1 Polynucleobacter sp.
GAGGCTTTAATTTCTTTTTCTTTTTCTGGAAACTGTTTAATTATTGTATGCATCGCTATTATAGATTTTCCCTCTAGCTCTGTCGCCATTTCTGCTTTTTGAAATCTTGATAATGTATCAACAACTACTAATCCAACAAGTACAGCATAAAATGTTCCAACTATCGCAAGGTAGTAACCGCCTACTTCATGGCATTCTTTGATTGTCTCTTTACCAAGGTATCTCTTCAATAACGTCTGGCATGTAATTGCCAGTAAGATACCTAGAATAATCACAGGTATTCCGACATAGTATCGATCTAATGATAAGGTGTTGAACATAAATAGCTCCAATTATTTTTTGGATTATATCTCATAGATTTTCCAACTTAACCAAGATTGACTCGCCCCCAAATGGTGGTCCAGAGTTTAGTTTAAGACATAACTGTTTGCCAAGCCGTAAGCGCCTGGCGGAGCTGATTGAGGTAGTGCAGACAGGTGTTGCGGCGTGAAGCTTTCCGAAGCGGGTGGCCGATAGCCCAATGATGAATGTAGTCTTATCGTATTGTAGTCCTTACGCCAGTTTTCGATCACGATCTTTACCTTTTGCAATGAATAGAAGATTTCTCCATTCAAAAGCTCATCCCTCAAGCTCGCATTGAAGTTTTCGTAGTATCTATTTTCTCATGGGCTTCCCGGCGTGATGTAGTTTGTCTTGGCGCCTACGGCCCTGATCCAATCCTGCACTATCTGCACAATAAACTCTGAGCGATTGTCTGAACGTATAAACTTTGGAATGCCGCGCATTAGGAATAGATCTGATAGAAGGTCGATGACTGATGTTGAGTTCAGTCGTCGACCAATCCTGATTGCAAGACTCTCTTGCATATAGTCATCAATAATATTCAGCATGCGATGTTTTAGCCCATCATGCGTTGGTTCTCAACAAAATCATAAGACCAGACATGGTTCGGATGCGGTGGTCTCAGACGTATACAGTAGCCATCATTCAACCAAAGACGCTTACGCTTTGGCTGCTTACTTGGGACCCTCTTGACGCCAGATCCGCTCAACACGCTTCGCATTCACAATCCAGAGAGCTTGGCGCAGAAGAGCCGTGATACGGCGATAGCCATCACGGCCATACTGGGTCGCCAACTCAATGATATCCGCAGTTAGAGGGTCCTCATCATCGCAGCTCTTTGCTTCCTTGTGCTGCGTAGAGCGCTGTTGATCCAGGACTCTGCAGGCTAATCTTTCTAATACCCCGAACGTCGCGATAACCCGGTCAATACAATGACGACGGCGAGCGGAGCTGATTAGTTTCCCGAGGCGGCTTCCTTCAGGACAAGCTTCTCAAGCGTAAGGACAGATACTGCTTTTCGAAGACGAGCATTTTCCTGACGCCATCTGTAATACGTTACTTCCGTAACCCCTATCGATCTAATCGCTTGAGCAACGGATTGCCCTTGAGATGTCATTACATCAACTTGGCGAAGTATGGAGTCAATTTCTTCCGATTGATAGCGCTTCTTGCTCATCGATTGTTCCTCCTCTTGGGTTCAAAAACCCATACTTCAGGGAGGACCGCTTTTCAGGGGCAAGACCAGTGGAATTAATATAACAAATTATTCAAGCAACCATTTAGTATGCTTCGATATGATATCGTGTTGCCGAAACAAAGTATTTAGATGATAATACGGTCGCGACTCAGAGAGAACCTCAGCGCCAATGTTTAATATAGTCCAGAACTATCCTCCAATTTATGTGGGCGTATTAGCAGGCCTATTATTTAGCATCACAACAATTCTTGGCATCATATTATTTGATCCCCTAACCAAGTCTTGGGTACGTGGGCAAGTATCTTCCAATGAAATAATAGGTATAACATTAGATGGGTTTACAGCTATTTACGGAATTCTACTGGGGTTATTAGCTGTTGGAGCATATGAGAACGTGAATTCTATGGAGGACATAGTTTCAAAGGAAGCAACAAATATCTCAGTAATATATCGTGACTTCAGAGGATACCCACTACCTATTCGGCAACGTTTAGAAGCCGAGTTAAAAAACTATGGCAATGAGGTTGTGAAAATAAGCTGGCCACAACAAGCTAATCACATAATTCCGTCTGGAGAAAGCAAACATATTGATCACATATTCGATATTCTTGTGTCATTTGAACCTAAAACAAAAAGTGAAGAAATATTTCATGCTGAGACGTTGGCTCAGTTCAACTCTCTAATGGAAATAAGACGAAGTCGTATTGCTAGTTTAGATTCTAAAATACCCGCCATATTATGGTGGCTAGTAGGTCTTGGGGCGGCAATTAATATACTGTTGATATGTCTATTAGATTTTGAAAGGACGGTTCATTGTATATTTGGAGGTACACTATCATTTTATATAGGCGTTATGATATTTATAATAGCATCTATGGATAGCCCATTCGCTGGATCTAATAGAGTTAGCCCAGACGCCATTCAACAGGTCCTAGACAGTCCAGCCTTTCGAAATTAAATATCGATAGATATGACTTCCTACAAAATTAATTGTTCATTTTATTTCATATCTTTCTTTATTCGTGATTTTAGCTGCTGGCGACTCATTTAGAATATCAACCAATCCACTGTCACAAAACACAAAGACAGACATAGAAGCTCAGTCAGAAATGGCTGGACTTTTTGTTATCCCACCACACGTCGACAAGCATCTTCTGAGACCTCAATATATCGCTGCGTCATCGCTATTTAGGAATTCTGTGAGAGGTCTTAGAGGTGTTTGAAACTAGTTGTAATTCATGGCGGTAACATATTTTAATTCACAAAATTCTTATTTTATTTTTAGTATACGAGAGGCATTATCCCAACAGACTTTACGCCTTACTTCATCAGTAAGTGGTGCCGAATTGATCCAATTTCCAGCAATCTGGACATCTTCATAGGGATAATCTGTAGAAAACATCACGGAATCTTCTCCAATTTCAGCTAAGCTACAGAGTAGTGCTGCGTCAGAACAAACGCCTGCGGTAGTAATCAAAATATTTTGCTTTATTATTTCTGAGGGTTTTTTTAGTAATTGCTGGTTCCTAGGCCTAACGTCGGAGCGACTATCAAAGCGCCAAAGCTCAAAGGGTAGCGTCTCACCCATATGCCCAAGTATGACACGAGCAGAAGGATATCGCTCAAAAGTGCCATTAAGAACCAGCCGCAATGCATGGCTTGCGGTTTCACAGGTCCAACTCCAGAAAGCCCCATCTAAGCCTGGACATCCTTTAAACATATCTGGCTGATCAAATGTATTAGTTGGATGCAGATAAAGCGGCACGTCTAGTTTAACTAAAGTTTTCCAGAAGATATCGTAAGCAGGCTCATCAAGATAGTGGCCTCTCGTATGCCCATTTAACAATACACCAACAAAACCTAGTTCATTAATGCAGCGCTCAAGTTCCGCTGCAGCGCTGTTTGGCTCTTGTAAAGCTATGCATGCAAATCCCCTAAATCTTTCAGGATGACGTTTGATGTTAGATGCTAAGAAGTCATTAGTTAACTTTGCGGCAAGCGTAGCTTTGTGAGCATCTGGTTCTTGCTGTATGCCTGGAGATGTCTGGGATAATACAGCGATCTTGATTCCTGCTACATCCATTTTTTCAATGCGTTTTTCATCAAATTCTACAAGAAGATCTGATATGTTGGCTAATATTTCTTGGTCAAACAAGTCATCCACGCTCTTCAAATACTCTGCACAACTCGGGGAATTAAAGTGTTCTTCAAGAGCTATTTTACGTACATTTGGCTTATTCGTAATGTTGTGTGCTTCTGACTTCGATGACTCGATCACTCCACCAAGTATACTAGCCGTACCAAAAAATGTAGATAAACGCATAAAGTTACGACGATTATCATCCAAAGGCGAGTAAGGATTTTGGTCAACCATCTCATCCAGCGTGTTATTATCTATATCTCGTTCATTATCATACATTGGTCTACCCATCGTAGCTTGGCTCATCATTTAGTGAGCTGACAATTATTATCCACGCCAAAAACAATTAAAAAAATTAGTTTACTTTGGTATGTTGATTTCCACTGAGACTTGACCCGGAATTTTCACCAAGAAGTGACCCTGGTTGATTTCTTTAAGTCTCTTCGATCCGATGAAGCTTGCAATGTGATTTCGAAACTTTGCTCGAGTTACCGCTGTTGGTTTTTTCTTTTCTGCTTCTGAATAACCTTCAATAAATTCCTTTATCGCTAACGAGGTTTTCTTTGACTTGAGATCTCCGCCGCTAGCGACTTGAACGAGAC
>DAIQPR010000137.1:0-6599 GCA_036787315.1 Polynucleobacter sp.
GTTCCACCCGTAAATTAGACGATATGACCTTTGATCATGGAGCGCAATTTTTTACAGCTAAGTCAGATTCATTCCAAGCTTTTGTTGATCAAGGTCTGCAGCAAGGATTGATTGCCCAGTGGAAGCCTAAAATGTTTGGACATCAACATGAATCCATTTGTTATGTTGGAGTTCCTGGAATGTCATCAATAGGTAATTTATTTGATATTAGCTCTCAGGTGCAAACCTTATCTGAAGTTAAACATTTAAGCTTTGATGATGGAGTGTGGGGTATTCATTATTTCTCTCAAGAGCAAGAAGTTTGTGAATATTTTGATCAAATCATATTAGCCATACCAGCTGAGCAAGCCTTGCATTTGTGTAAAAATTCAAGTTTGAAGTCTCATGAATGTGCTCAGGATATGTCCAAAATAGTGGAATTTCTAACAGGGATTCACATGCATCCATGTTGGACACTCATGTTGGATACTGACAGATCTTTTTATGAAGCATGGCAATATGATGCGTATCAATGTTCGGAGAATCAAATGGATATCGATGCAATTGCTTGGATGGCAAGAAACTCTTCTAAACCAGAGCGTCAGCATTCAGAATTAAAAGATCAATGGATTATTCAAGCAACTCCAAAATGGTCTGAGCAGCACATAGAGATCCAAGGAGATGCTGTTACAGAGTTACTCATTGATGAAGTAGAAAAATTAGTCGGAATGAAAATTGCTTCATCCATTGTTAAATCTATTTCACATCGATGGAGATATGCACGTGTTGAAGAAACTCAATTCAATAGGAATTTTATGTATAACAGGCATTTGCATTTAGGAATTTGTGGAGATTTTTTTACAAAAAGTCGTGTTGAGTCTGCCTACTTAAGTGGCTTTCAATTAGCACAAGAATTTAATGTTTGATCTCATATAAATCATTGAAAACTTCATGGCAATTTTAGATAAATCATACAAAGCTATTATTATTGGTTCTTCAGGATCAATTGGCAGTGCTTTTGTTAGAGCACTAGAGAGTGATTCTGTATGTGAGAAAGTGATTGGTCTTCATCGTCATTCTGAAATTAAGATTGATTACGATCACCCAGAAACAATTCAGATGGCTTATCAACATTTAATGTCACAAGGCCCATTTCAGTTATTGATTGTTTCAACAGGAGTCTTACATACTAAAGAGTGGTCGGTAGAAAAAAAGATATCTGATTTAAATCCCCACCACCTACATGAGATATTTAACATTAATGCAATTGGCCCGGCTTTGGTCATCAAAGAATTTTCAAAACTCATGGATAAGAATGGATCAGTTATGGCTGTTCTTTCTGCTAAGGTTGGGAGTATTGAAGATAATCGTTTAGGTGGTTGGTATGGATATCGGTCTTCTAAAGCAGCACTGAATATGATGATTAAAACTGCAGCGATTGAACTCAAAAGAACCAATCCGAATTTAGCCTTGATAGCTATGCATCCAGGCACTGTAAGTTCAAATTTATCTAAGCCATTTGGTGGCGAGTCAATTGGGCAGGACCCCGATCAAGCAGCCAGTCATATGTTGACTGTGATGCGTGGTTTAACACCTGAAAATTCAGGACAATTCTTAAGTTATAAAAATGAAGTAATTCCTTGGTGAAATAATTTCTCAAAATGTCTCAAATAAAAAAACTTATATTGATATTAGGTGATCAGTTAGATCATCAAAGTCAAGCTTTGAAAGCATTTAATTCAGAGTGTGATGAAATTATCATGATTGAGTCTTCATTTGAGGCTGAGTATGTTTGGTCTCATCAAGCCAAAATTGTATTGTTTTTATCGGCTATGCGACATTTTGCTAAAGAGCTTAATGATAAAAATTATCCACTTACCTATATCAAAGAATCTTCTCATTCTATTGTTGAAAACTTAAGAAGTCATTTTCAAACCAAGCAATACGATGAGCTTGTTTGTGTGGAACCTGGGGAATGGCGTTTAAAACAAGATTTAGTCAAATTGGCAAGTGAGCTAAGCATTAAATTAGTCATGTTGGGTGATCAGCATTTCTATTGCAGTGCAGAGCAATTTAAGGCTTGGGTTGCGAATAAAAAAGAAATTCGATTAGAGTACTTTTATCGACATATGCGAAAAACGCATCATATATTGATCGATGATGATGGTGAGCCAGTTGGTGGTAAGTGGAACTTTGATGATCAGAATAGAAAAGCTTTTCCGAAAAAAGGGCCTGGATTAATTAATCCTCCAGCGCAATTTAAACCAGATCAAATTACGCAGGAAGTCATAGATTTTGTAAAACAGCGATATGCCTCTCATCCTGGGTCATTAGAGTATTTTGCTTGGCCTGTTAACAGAGAGCAAGCGCTGATTGCTTTAGATGAGTTTGTTGAGCATCGACTAATTCATTTTGGGATATATCAAGATGCAATGTGGTCAGAGACTCCATTTGCTTGGCATTCATTATTATCATGTGCGCTCAACTTAAAGTTACTTAATCCAAGAGAGGTTATACAAGCGGCAATTAATGCTTGGAAAAAACATCATCTTGATTTAACGACGATAGAGGGATTTGTTCGTCAAATTATAGGTTGGCGAGAGTTTGTCAGAGGGATGTATTTTTTAGATATGCCCAAGATGGCTGAGGATAATTTTTTTGATCATCACAATAAATTACCTAGTTGGTATTGGACTGGAGATACCAAAATGCGTTGTATGCAAGATGCAATAGGGCAAACTCTAAAGTATGGTTATGCGCATCATATTCAACGTTTAATGATTACGGGCAACTTTGCACTTTTAGCAGAAATGCTTCCACAAGACGTATGCTCTTGGTATTTAGCGGTATATGTGGACGCCATTGAGTGGGTTGAATTGCCCAATACTGCGGGAATGGCTTTATTTACGAATGGGGGTCGTTTTACGAGTAAGCCATATGTTGCGAGTGGTGCTTACATCAAGCGCATGAGTAATTATTGTCAATCATGTACTTACAAACCTGAAATTAGGTTTGGTGAAAATGCTTGCCCAGTATCCAATTTGTATTGGAATTTTTTAATTAAACATCAAAAGATGCTGGAATCTAATCCTAGGACTAGCCTAATGACTGCACATGTTAGAAAAATGGACGACCAAGAAAAGCTAGACATTGTGGATCACGCAAAATATTTACTTAAGAACTTGGACGAGCTTTAGGAAGCTTTCTGCAGGCGTCTGAGCAATACTTCACTTGTTCCCAATTTTTGGCCCAAGACTTTCTCCAAACCATTTCTTTATTGCATCCTGTGCATACTTTGCTGGGTAAAAATGATTTGTTGCCTTTAAAGCTATTTTTTTGAGGCATATTTATATTGAGTTTTGCAATAAGCTCTTTGAACGTCAGCACTTCTGAGAGCAAGATGTTTAGTACTTCTTCCGGTAACACGCTTGCGCCACATCAGAAATGAACTTTTTTTAAGTTCGCGTCTCATCAGTTCAATGACTTGAGACTCTAAGAGACCAAATTGAGTTTCAATAGCATCAAATGGTGTTCTGTCTTCCCATGCCATTTCGATGACACGAGAGATCTATGCAAGGGTAAGGGTTTTTTGAATAGAATGATCCATGCAGTAATTTTAAACTTTTTTGAACTATTTTATTTAAACCAGAATCAAATGATTGGCAAAATTAGAAAGAAATTAATCGATCAGGAAGTTGATCTTATCCCTGAGAAAGGTGAGATTATTTGCCCAATATGTGATCGGATTATCCCTGAATCCCAAAAAGATGCGCATCATGTAATTCCCAAATCTAAGGGTGGGAAGGATACGCAATATCTTCACAGAATTTGTCATCGACAAATACATGCCTTATTCACTGAAACTGAATTAGCAAACCATCTCAATACGGCAAATGCTTTAAAAGAAAACAGTGAACTGCAAAAGTTTATTCAATGGGTAAAAACGAAGCCCGATGCATATTACAAAAGGACTTCTAAGAGTACAAGACTTCAAAAATAAACTTCAATTACAGGTTTTGTTCACCTAATAATTTAAAGTCTATAACGCCAGTTAAACCATGTTCTTTGACAAGCGCATTTACTTTTGCCATGATGGTTTCTTCGCTCTCATTAAAGTCTAGGCCGATTAAAAATCCTTGACGAGCTTTTAAGCCTGTAGGCCAGTAAACCTCACAAATATTTTCATCAGGATCTTTGAAGTAGCAGCTAATCGCATTACCGTGCGTCACTGTGTAAAGTATTGAAACATTATTTTTGACAAAGCGTTTCCAATACTCAATGACATCAGTTAATGAGTAGACTCTGAAAGAAATTTGTTGGAGAAGTCGAACATCGTTAGGGACATTTCTGCCAGATGCAAGAAGAACTTCATGGTGTTCCTCATCAGGATGTGATGACATAAAAATCAAGCCTGCTTCACGATTTTCATCGCTAATTTGAAGGCCCAACATATCTCTATAGAATGCCAAAGACTTATCTAAGTCTTGAACATGAATTCCAACATGCGCTAAGCGTTCTATAGAGGGTGTGTGCATAACATTCTTTCAATCAAAATTTAACAATGATTGATTATCGAAGTTACTAGTAATTTCTTCCTACTAGGGAAAACGATTACATCACTTCTCGATGACTCTATTTTTATTATTTATATCTGCCAACCTAATGCCAAATCAATGATTTGATTAGCATTTGAGTCATCATTACCTCTCCAAGCAAGCATTTGATCTGGTCTAATTAATACAAGCTTGGCTTGATATAAATCAAATAGTTCCTGATTAGGGTGATGAACTACATGTAGCTGAATCTTTCTTTTTGCAGCAGCATGAAGTAGTTGTTGATGATCAGCTTCACTTTCTCCAAGACATAGTAGTGTCCAATCTGGACCAAAAGTATCAAATAGAGATAAATCATCATTGAGCCAAACGTGCGGCGGACGTCCACCTGGTTTGGCACAAGGTTCATAAATATTTGCCTGATCTAATGGCTCTGGACCAGCTTCTTGAGCGATGATAGGAGAATTTATATATCTTGTACCAAAGGTGATACCTGGGATATTAAATTCTTTTCTTGCGTGATCATTGAAATACAGGCTTGCTGCTTGACGATCTGCAATACCTTTTGGGGTATCTTGTTCAAATTCGTCACTAACCTGAAAAAGTCCAACAGAATCGGCAAACATTTTTGCATAGTTTGTGTTTCTTTTTCCAATGGGGCAACGCTCTAAAGAGTATGTATCTAGCAGTTTATGAGGTGATTGACCTTTTATTACGCTTGCCAATTTCCAACCCAAATTAACAGCATCTTCAACAGCAGTGTTGTAACCTAGGCCTCCGGTTGGGGTAAATAAGTGTGCAGCATCTCCCATGATGAAGATATTGCCATGGGACATCCTTTCGGTATACAGGGAGTGTCCTGCAGTCCAAGTGAGGTATGACAAGATATCAGCTTCAACTTCACATCCTAAAGATTGACGGATAACATGATAAGCATCATCTTTAGTCCATTCGTTACCAGATTCATCCTCATGCAAAGATGCATGAAAAGCAAACTCATCAACGCCATTTACAGACATTAATAAAGAGCGACGTTCATTATTTACTGTTACGTACATCCAAGAACGTGCGTGGGGTATTTTTTCAAAAAGTTGTTTTGAGCGGAAATATACCGCAAACATTTGCCCACCCATATAGCCTCGTTTTACGCCTGTCATGCCACTGTAGGTAATTCCAAGGCTTTGTCTAATCATGCTACGAGGGCCATCTGCGCCAATTAAATATTGACAACGAACATGTATTTCAGGGATTGATTCATCGGTTGGTTGTATCCAAGCATCAATATGATTTGTGGACGCTTCATAACGTGTGAGTTTCCATGCAAAGCGAATATCGTTAGTACGCCATTTCTCGGCATGTTTTCTCAAAACAGGTTCTACATATTTTTGAGAGATGCGATGGGGAAGCTCTGCAGCACTCCAAGAGCCTTTTAGTTTGCGCACATTTGCGCTGGCTTGTGCAGAAGTAGGTAATGACAAGCGTGCTAATTCATAAGTACTGTAGCGTGTGAAATAAGCTATATCAGTAGGGTGATCTGGAGGCAAGCCAAGTTGTCTTATTTCATTGGCAAAACCATGTCTACGATAGTATTCCATGGTTCTTGCTTGGGTAGCATTTGCTTGAGGGTTAAAGGCAGTTGATGGTTTGGCGTCAACTAAGAGTGCGCTTACATGCCTTAGACCTAATTCATTGGCTAACATTAAGCCGCTGGGCCCACCACCTACAATTAATACTGGAATTTCTATCATTCTTTTTTTATTTCTTTAAGGTATGAAAATATAAAAACTATGAAGATTCTATATCAAACGGAAATAGTATTGCTCACATGTAAGTGTTTAAAAATTTTTAGTGTTTAAACCTTGATTTGATAATGTTCAGCCTGAGCAATTGGACCCACTAACCTTTCAGTTTTTTCCATTTTGACTAAGCCATAACGAGACATGGTTTTTAAGGTTCTTGAAAGATTGCTCTGTTTTCGCCTAGTCATATCAGCTAATTCAGTGATTGAGCTAGGTTTAGATGTTCTAATCACGTCAAGAAGAGCCCGATTTTCATCACTTAATACTT
>DAIQPR010000004.1:0-27908 GCA_036787315.1 Polynucleobacter sp.
CCGTAAGGATGCATTGGCAATTCTTGAAAAAAATAACTTATCTGTAATTTTTTATGAATCCCCGCAACGCATCAAAAGCACACTTACAGACATATTTGAAAACATATCTGACAAATCCCGAAATTTAGTAATTGGTAGGGAGCTAACAAAAAAATTTGAAGCTATAACTTATTCTCAAGTCCAGGACATACCTCAGCTTCTATCATCGCATTTTGAAGAACGTGGGGAGTTTTGCGTCATTCTTGGTGGTGGAAATAAGCTAACTAAACATCAAATTTTAGATAACGGTGAAGTGGAAGTTGATCTTCTAAGACTTATAAAAGCAATGAGTCCATTTGTGGGAAGCAAACAAATTGCCGAAATATTTTCAAATGCGGGCTTAATGTCTAAAAAAGCTGCTTATGAACTTTCTCTACAAACAAAAAACCCGCTTTAAGCGGGTTTTTGATGGTAATTCAAAATTTTATTTTGCTGCTTGTGGCTCTTTAGGTTCTTTTAGATTTCCTCCAGAGGCATTAGCCATATAAACTACAGCACGAGCAATTTCAAAATCACTTAAATCATCTGGGGATGCTCCACCTCTTGCAGGCATAGCATTCTTGCCCTTCAATGCAGATGTCATTAAGCTATCGTAGCCTTTTGAAACTCTACTGGACCATGCTGCTTTATCCTCAAACTTGGGAGCTCCTGCAGCTCCAGAAGCGTGACATGAAGCGCAAACGTTTTGGTATACAGCCTCACCGGTTTTAAGGACCTTGGGTGCTGAAGCATCTACAAAATTAAGCTGAGCGATAGGTTTAATAATTTTTAGGGTTGCTTCTGAATCAGGAATTGCGCTATGTGTTTTCCCACTGTCTGCATAAGTTAGCAATAGGAGAATAACAATTAAGGGTATAAAAAACGCTGCGAATACCATCACAATTAATTGCTTCGGGTTTTTAATCATGTTGCCGTGCTGTTCGCTCATTACTTTTCCTTCTTTTAAATTTAATTTCTTATTTCAAATTATAGCCATGCTAAATAACATTTTATTTACACAAGCCTTAACCTGAGTTGAATCATGCTTTATTAGCGTGAAATTGCTGAATATTTAGTTATTTTAACTTTTTTCAATACAAATCGTTTTTATTTATTGGTCAATAGTTACAAGCCGCAACAAATACAACATCTTTTAATTCGCGCAAATTTCACTAATTTCAATTAAATTCTGATCTGGATCTCGAATATATACAGAGTTAATTTTAGAAACAGCGCCAGTTCTAATAACTGGGCCCTCAATAATAGGCCAAGATTCGGCTTGTAACTTTGCAATAACTTCATTCAAAGAGTTTTCAGCTATAAAACATAAATCCAATGAACCTGGTGTTGGTATATGTGCCTTTGGCTCTAACTCTTTTCCTTTAATGTGAAGATTAATTTTTTGATTTCCAAATTTAAATGCACAGCGTAATACTGTTGGAGTACCGCCTACAAATGATACAAGAGTCATGCCTAAAACTCTTGTATAAAAATCTATGCAAGCATCTTCATGCTATGTTGTTAGAACAAGATGATCTAGATGGTGAATCACACTACAAACCCCTTTATGTCCTTAATTCGTCGACATAAGCAGGTGGCTCGTGAAGGTCAAATGTACGACCAGCCTTTGCAACCTGTCCAGGCACTGAGTGTCCAACAATTTGAGGTAATTCACGAGCCAAGTCTATTAATCTTGGAATATTCATGCCAGTGTCGTAGCCCATTGCATCTAACATATGAATCGCATCTTCACTTGAAATATTTCCACTCGCTCCAGGGGCGTAAGGACAGCCTCCCAATCCCCCAAGTGATCCATCAAATCTTATTATTCCCGACTGAACAGCTGCAAGCACGTTTGCTAACCCCATCCCTCTAGTGTTATGAAAGTGCAAAGTTAACTCTAAATGTCCAATTTTTTGTTGCAAGATTTCAACCATTTGCTTAACCTGGGATGGGTTAGCCATGCCAGTTGTGTCACAAATAGTAATTCCTCTTACCCCTAAATCTGCAAATTTTTGCGCATACTCCACAACAACATCTTGTGGAACAACTCCTTCCATTGGGCAACCAAAAGAGGTGGAAAGAGAAATATTAATAGGAGTTTTGCCATTTACGTACTTAATGACTTCAGTCAAGGCGTTAAAACTTTTTTCCCGCGTCATACGAAGATTCGCAAGATTATGTGTCTCAGAGGTGGACATTACAAGATTAAACTCGTCAGCTTTTGCTTCGAATGCCCTCTCTGCGCCCCGTAAATTGGGTACAAGTACTGTATATTCAACATTTGGAAAACGCTGGATTTTGCCCATAACGATTTCCGCATCCTTAAGCATGGGTATGGCCTTAGGGGACGTAAATGAAGTCACCTCTATCTTGGCAAATCCACACTGACTGAGCTCATCAATTAACCTTATTTTGTCCTCTGTAGGAATAAAGTTAGGTTCTATTTGAAAACCGTCTCTAGTAACGACATCATTAAAGTAGATTCTGTTCATGGTGATAGCTTTAGGATTTATCTTTTAAAATTGATTTTATGACTTTTGGTCAGTAACATTATTTTTTTTCTTAGCCAAGAAGCGCGCATTATGGATCTAGCATAAAAATTCGAAGCTTAATTTTTAAACTTCTTTCAATATTTGTTTCTTTTCATCATACTTTTTTAAATATTACCTAGATTTCTAGGTAGAATCTAGCCTAATTGAAGATGTATTAATTGGATTAAGTAGCTAGATATATCAATTAGCGCCCGTAGCTCAGTGGATAGAGTATTGGCCTCCGAAGCCAAGGGTCGCGCGTTCGATTCGCGCCGGGCGCACCAAAAGCTTGCCTTGCAATGATCTAAAAAATAAATATAGTGTGTCTATGCTAATATTTAGACAAACAGATTTTTAAATCATTACTAAAACTAATTGAGACAACGCACAAATGTTTTTAGGTTCACTCACCTAGAATTCTTATCCTTGTTATGCATTGCACCTAATTGCAGTCTTATCTTCTTATGAGCCAATTACATCTCCCTTCTCCAAAACATAATCATTGTTTTAGCGCTCTTCAAAATATTAAAGTCTTAGACTTCAGCACATCAGTTGCAGGCCCCTATGGTTGCCAACTTTTAGCTGATTTTGGTGCCGAGGTTGTAAAAATTGAAAAACCAATAACTGGAGATGATGCTAGAGGCTGGGGGCCACCCTTCTTAGATAATGAGTCCCTATGGTTTTTGAGCGTAAATAGAAACAAATCGAGCGTCGTGATTGATATGGCTCTTGATGAAGGCAAAGCCCTTTTCAATAAATTAATTTGTGAAGCAGATGTTCTTGTAACAAACCTACTTCCCAAAGTTCAAAAGAAATTAAAAATTGATTTTGAAAGCCTAAAAACCCTAAATCCACAACTTATTCATGCTTCTCTAACTGGATTTGGTCTCGAGGGAAAAAGAAGTAATTTCCCTTGTTATGACTTAATTGCTGAAGGCTATAGTGGTGTTATGGATATGACTGGCGAAATTAATCAGGATCCTCAAAAAATTGGCACTCCGGCCGCGGACCTTCTTGCAGGTATGGACCTCGCTTTAGCAACGATGGCAGCTCTATTACAAAGAGCAAAAGATCATCAAGGACATGCTATAGATATTGCCATGGTAGATAGCATGACGCGCTTTATGACGCCAAGATTGATTTCTTATTTAGGTTCAGGAGAATTACCTAGGCGAGATGGGGCCAAAGAAAGCGTTATTGCGATATATCAAGTTTTTCAAACTGCCGATGAGCCCATTACCTTAGGCCTCGGAAATGATGCTATTTGGAAAAGATTTTGGTCTGCCTTGAATGAGCCTGAGTATATAAATGACCCAAAATATACCTCAAATGCCGATCGCAGAAAACTCCGTCAACAACTTGTGCAAGCAATCCAAGAACGTCTTTTAAAGCAGCCGAAGGCTTATTGGCTTGATTTATTTCAAAGTAACAACATACCTGCTGGACCTATTAATCGTCTTGATCAAATCAGCTCTGATGCTGAAATGTTTCAACGAGGAATGTTTTATTCTTTGAACAATAAATCTTCTGAAATTCCTCAAGTAGGATTAGGCATTCAAATAGATGGCCAACAATCATTTTGTAGTAAGCCTCCGCCTAAACTCGGTGCAGATACCTCCATGATTTTGGAGAAATGGCTTAATTTATCTAATTTAGAAATTGAAAATCTCATTTCCAAAAATATTATCTTCGCCCAAACATAACATTACAAAGGTTAAACATGACTTACGAAACTATTCTCTATGAAGAAACTGGTCCAGTTGGAACAATAACTCTGAATAGACCAGATGATGGAAATATGTTCACTACGCAAATGTGCCATGAAATTAGGGACTGCATTAATGAGATACGAAGAGAAACTCGAACAAGGGTTGTTATTCTCACTGGTGCTGGTGATAAGTTCTTTTGTATAGGTGGTCGTAAAGATGGTCTCCCTGAAACTAATTTATATGCGGGAGTTTTACCAACTCTTGAAATGTATGAAGCAATAGAGCGCCTTCAAAAGCCAGTAATTGCGAGTGTAAATGGCTACGCTGTAGGCGGTGGTAATGTTCTACAAGTTGTTTGTGACCTAACTATTTCTAAAGAGTCAGCCGTGTTTAGGCAAGTTGGTCCTATGATGGGAAGTTTTGATGCAGGATATGGAACTTGGTATTTAGAGGATGCGATTGGTAAAAAAAGAGCTAAAGAAATGTGGCTTTTAAATGATCGTCTAAATGCTCAACAAGCACTAGATTTTGGTCTAATTAATCGAGTTGTGCCTGATCATTTATTAAAAGAAGAAACCATGAAAATGGCAATGACGATTGCAAGTAGAGGCCCTTTTGCTCTTGCATCAATTAAAGGCGCTTTCCAAGCTAGGCATGGTGGAGTTAGCGGGCTCTCACGAATAACACATGATTTATTGTTGAGGCCTTATTTAAATACAGATGAGTCCCAAGAACTTAGGGAATCATTTGCAAAGCGTCAAGAACCTAATCCAGACAGTTTTGGTCACTAAAAATGATGCTCACACTGCTTACCTACGCTTCAGCCAAAACTTATTATGAAAATGGGGTTTGGCAAAATGATACGTTTTATTCATTGTTGCAAATGCATGCTAAAAGAAATCCTCAAGGATTTGCCCTGCGTGATGGTAAATCAAGATTAACGTGGATAGAGCTCCTTCATTGGGTAGACAATATCAGTGCTCAATTTGCTAAAAGCGGAATTCGCAAAGGGGATCGCGTTGCTATTTGGTTGCCTTCTTGTGTAGAAGGAGTTGCTAGCTTTTTAGCCTGCTCAAGAAATGGTTATATTGCCTGTACCTCATTGCATCAAAATTACACTTTGCAAGAAATAGGCCAGTTTATACAACGCAGCCGAGCCACGATATTGGTTATGAAACCAGGCTATGGAGCGAACCAACAAGCAGACGATTTATTAGATCTATCAAAAGATCTTGAAGATTTAAAACAAATAATAACTATCAATCAAGATTGGTCACAAACTTTTCAACCTCTTAGTGAGTCCAAATCTATCCAAACCGAACAGTCCGCAAATCCAATTAATATGGATCCTGACTCAATCGTTTATTTGGCATTCACATCTGGAACTACAGGTACCCCCAAAGGTGTAATGCATTCTAATAACACCTTGTTGGCAAATGGAAGAGCCATGGTGCAAGTTTGGAACTATAAGCCCAGCACTATTATGTTCAGCATTAGCCCCATGAGTCATCACATTGGCACTGTTGCTATGGAACAATGGATTGTTGGTGGCTATGAATTGGTTTTAAATGCACCCCCACCAAACCTATCGTTAATAGATTGGATTATTGAATCAAAAGCTAACTACATACTTGGTGTTCCAACACATGCCATAGATATTCTTGATAACCTAAAGAAAAATCAAATCAATAAGTTTGGCGATGTAGAAATTTTTTACATGGCTGGCTCTATTATTCCTACTGAAGTCGCTAAATCATTTTTAAGTATGGGAATAACGCCTCAAAATATATATGGGATGACTGAAAATGGCTCACACCAATTTACTGCGCCCGATGATGATGCAAAAACAATTGTAGAAACTTGCGGGCGAGCTGCATTTGGGTATGAAACAATTATCGTTGATCAAAATAATCCCAATGAATACCTTCCCCAGGGGGAAGTTGGAGAAATTGCAACTCGAGGTGGATTACTGATGCTTGGATATTACGATAACCAACGAGCTACAGAAAATTCTTTCAATAATGATGGTTGGTTTTTATCAGGGGATTTGGGCTGTTTAGATGAACGCTCCTGCCTGCAAATTATTGGTCGTAAGAAAGACTTGATTATCCGTGGTGGTCATAACATTTATCCTTCCTATCTTGAAGACTTAGCTCATCGCCACCCAGCTATTACAAAATGTGCGGCATTTGGCGTTCCAGATACTCGATTAGGCGAAAAGGTGGCGATGGGATTATTACTTCGCGATGGCTGCAGTATTACAGTAGAAGAGTTTTTTCTTCACCTACATTCTGAAGGTCTATCCAAATATGATATGCCTGAATATTTTGGAATTGTCGACTCCTTTCCAGTTACAGCGAGTGGGAAAATTCTAAAAAGAGAACTCCAAGATATGTTTAAAAATGGCAGTTTAAAACTTGAAGCCGTAAGATTTATTCCACCAAAGTAATAGGACATCAAATGCTTCCAACCCTTCATCACCAAGAAAATTTTTCCATCATTACATTTAATAGGCCTGAGGCACTTAATGCTCTTTCCTTTCAAATTTTGGATCATCTATCAAATCTAATAAAAGAAGTTAAGTCAGGAAATACTAGAGGTCTTATTTTCACAGGGTCTGGAGAAAAGGCTTTTTGTGCGGGTGCCGATATTAAAGAACTTCTTGGTAGAAGTCGCCAAGAACAACAAGCTGGTTCAGAGTTTGGGCAATCGGTTTTTCAACAAATTGAAGATCTGCCAATTCCAAGCATTGCATTAATCAATGGTTACGCCTTTGGCGGCGGTCTGGAACTAGCTCTAGCTTGTACATTTAGACTTGCAACCCCCAACGCTAAATTAGGATTGCCAGAAATTAAATTGGGATTAATTCCCGGATATGGCGGAACTCAAAGGCTCGCTCGTACGATTGGTATTACTAAAGCAAATGAGTTAATCCTAACAGGCAAAACGATTGATGCCACTCAAGCCCTTGACCTAGGTATCTTAAACAAAATAATTCCATCAGAAAATAAGCTTGAAGAAACGCTATCCTTCTGCTCTCAGTTTGCTTCATTTAGTTTACCCGTTCTAAATTTTGCTAAAACAGCCATATTAAGATCTTTTGACGTATCACTTAATGAAGGCTTAAAAGCTGAAAGTAATTTGTCGACACTCGCATATTCTTTATTGGATGCTGAAGAAGGAATGAATGCTTTTTTGGAAAAACGTACCCCAAATTTCAAGGATGCTTAAATGAATTTTCAACAACATGTTGCGGTAGTAACTGGAGGAAGCAGAGGAATAGGCGCTGCGATTGTTTTAGAACTCTTACAAAATGGTTGGTCGGTAGTAAATTTGACTCGAAAAGGCATTGGAGTGGAAGAGTTTGAACTTCCATCAGAGCTTTCAGCTAAACAATTCTGTGTTGCGTGCGACATTACAGATACTCAATCATTAAAAAAAGCATTCGCAAAAGCCGCTGAACAAGCTGGAAAAATTGATGCTTTAATTAACAACGCAGGTATTCATCGTGAAGAAAAGTCTCATTTAATGAGCGATGAATTATGGGATGAAGTTGTAAACACAAATGCAAAAGCTGTATTTGTTAGTTGTCGGGAGGCTTTTCCATATTTAATTCAGCAATCTTCTTCGGTGATCATTAATATTGGTTCCTTTTTTGACAAAATGGGCGTTAAATCAAATTTAGCCTATTGCTCTTCTAAAGCTGCTGTTGGTGCAATTACAAGATGCCTAGCTATTGAGTGGGCAAGCAAGGGAATTCGTGTTTTAGATGTGGCTCCCGGCTATATTGAAACAGCATTAAATAAGGACGCCATGAAAGGGCCTTTGGGTGATTTTCTTGCAAAGAGAGTCCCTAGAAAAACTCCAGGTCAACCTCATGAAGTTGCATCACTCGTTGTCAGTTTATTAAATCCTAAGATGTCTTTTCTAACAGGTGAAACCATTTATGTAGATGGCGCTCACGCAATCGCTCACTAAAAATCATGCAAACAATTTTTGAAAAACTAGATCAACAAATTTTACTTTCACCCGAGGAGTCCCAGTTAATACAAAGTGTGCAATCGGTTTGTAGGGATTTAATTGAACCCAATGCAAAAAAATATGATGAGACTGGAGAATTTCCTTGGGAAAATATTCAAGCCATTAATGCGCTTGGTCTCAATGCAATGTTTATACCGGAAGAGTATGGAGGTGCTCGACTCTCCTACACATCGTATCTATATTGTGTTCGTGAGATCAGTAAAGCTTGTGCCTCTACCGGAATTATTTGGGCAACTAATTTTCATGGGATGAAACCCATTATTGATTTTGGAAATGAAGAGCAGAAGCAACGCCTTCTCCCAAGAATTGCTGAAGGTGGAATTGGATCATTAGCAATTACTGAACCTCACGCTGGTTCAGATGCTACTGGAATGCGTCTGAGTTTCACACCTGATGGTGACGATATTATTGTGAATGGTAATAAGATTTTTATCTCGAATGGTGATGTTGCAGATTTATATTTATTATTTGGTAAATGGTCTGAGATATCTGGCTCTAAAGAATCTATCTCCGCCATTGTCTTTGAAAAAGGAACTCCAGGTTTTGAGGTTTTAGGTACCGAGAAAAAAATGGGGCACCATGCAGCAAGTACTGCTTCTATATCCTTCAATAATTGTCGTGTTCCCAGAAAAAATTTATTGTGTAATCCTGGTGATGGTTTAAAAATATTGCTCTCCTCTTTAAATAAATCTAGGCCAAGTGTTGCAGCACATGCTCTAGGAATTGCTCGTGCGGCATTTGAAGATGGTGTTAATTACATCAATGAAAGACAACAGTCTGGTAAAAAAATTATTGAATTTCAAGGAATACAATTTCAATTAGCTGACTTAGCTAGTGAGCTTTATTTATGTGAGAACCTACTTTGGTCAATTGCTCACGCTGTTGATAAAGGGATGACAAACTTTGGTACTGAAGCTTCAATATTGAAGTACCGTGCAACAGATGCTGCGATGAAAATCACAAACGAAGTAGTAGGTCTATTTGGTGGCTATGGCTATTGTCAAGACTATCGTGCAGAACGTCTAATGAGAGATGCAAAAATTACCCAAATATGGGAAGGCACAAACCATATACATCGTCAATTAGTAGGTCGTCATTTTTATAAAAAATAAGGGTACGATATGTCCAAAATTCAAAAAGTAGGTGTTGTAGGATGTGGCACAATGGGTTCAGGAATTGCAATTGTGTGTGCCCGAGCTGGTTTTGAAACATATGTGGTGGATGCAAAAGTTGATAATCTAAATTCTTTAAAAAAGCAAAGTGAAGACTTTTTTAAAAAATCCATTGCTAGAGGGAAAATGTCTCAAGAACAGCTTGAGCCAACATTGAACAGGCTTCATACCTATCAAAGTCTTGACTCATTAAAAGACTGTGACTTAGTGATTGAAGCAGTATTTGAAGACTTACAAGTCAAACATTCTTTATTTCAAGAACTAAACAATATATGTCCTTCACACACTATTTTTGCATCTAATACTTCTACGATTTCGATTACAGAAATTGCTGGAGGTAGTGGACGAGATGACCGCTTTGTTGGGATGCACTTTTGTCTACCAGCTCAACTAATGAAGCTTGTTGAAATGTCTCCAGGATTAAATACATCAGAATCTTCTTTTCAAACCGCTTGGGAATTTTGCAAAGCTTTAGGCCAAACACCTGTTAAAACTCAAGACACTCCTGGTTTTATTCTCAATTATTTCTTAATCCCATTTAATAACAACGCAATACGGATGGTTGAAGCTGGTATCGCAGAGCCTGAAGATATTGATAAAGCAATTAAAGCGGCAATGGGTTATGCAATGGGTCCAATGCAACTTTTAGATTTAGTAGGTATGGATACCCAAAAACTACTATGCAAAGCAATGTATGAATTAACTAATGAGCCAGATGCCTCCTGTCCTCCTCTGGTGAGGCGCATGATTGCGGCTGGACATCTTGGTAAAAAATCAGGTCGCGGATTTTTTACCTATAACGACTCTAAACTTTACGGAGCTTAAATGATTTCTACTCAATTAATTGATACTGGAAATAGCAAATCATTTCCAAAAGATTTTTACATCAATGTAACAAATGATCCTTCCTCAAAAATTCTAACCATTATTGGTGAGAATGTTCAACAAGCTTTTAAGGCCCTTAAAAATCCTGAGCAATTTGATTTAATCCTTTTAGAATTGGATTTAGAATGTCTAGGAGAGCATACTGGTGAGAAAATGGGCTCAGAGGGGTCAAACGTTTTAGGTTTTGCTCGTTTTAGAATGGGTATTGATCCACCTTCACAGTTAATAGAATTAGTTAAACAAGCACAAAGTTTTGAAAGCTCTTTACAACTCGCAAAATCATTCTTTGAATCACAAAACTTCATTGTTGCAACTTGTGCGGATACACCAGGTCGAATTGTAAATCGTCTAATTCGTCCATATTTAAACTCTGTTCTTCGAAGGCTTGATGATGGTCTAGCATCAGCAAGTGATATGGACCTTACTTTAAAACTTGGATTAGGATATCCAGAAGGGCCTTTATCCCTTTTATCTAGATCAGGCCTTGCACAGCATGCTCAGACTTCTGAGTATTTATTTAAAGCGCTTGGTAAAAATGAATTTTCACCTGCTCGTCGTGCACAGGTAGCTCTTAAGAACTCTCAACAACATGAATAAGCCATTACCGCTGCAAGGTATCAAGGTTCTAGATTTTAGTACCTTACTTCCAGGACCTGTTTGCTCTCTAATGTTAGCAGAGTCAGGGGCTGAGGTTATCAAGGTCGAACGCCCAAATGGTGGCGATGAAATGCGCTCATATGACCCAAAGTCATCTGAAGACAGTGGTAATTTTGTCGTGCTTAACCGGGGAAAGAAAAGTCTTTCGCTAGATCTGAAAGATTCTACATCTTTAGATTTTCTTTATGAATTAGTAAAGTCTTGTGATGTTGTTCTAGAACAGTTTCGTCCAGGAGTTATGGATCGCCTGAAGCTAGGTTTCCAGGATCTTAAAAAATTTAATCCGCGACTTATTTATTGTTCTATTACAGGTTATGGTCAATTCGGTCCATTATCTAAAGTTGCTGCCCATGACCTAAATTACTTAGCACAGTCTGGATTATTGTCTTTGGTTGGAACTGGCCCAGAAAAAGATACTCCGAGTCTTCCTCCAGCCCTTATTGCAGATATTGCTGGGGGTGCGTATCCTGCTTTTATGAATATTCTCTTAGCTCTCAGACAGAGGGATTTAACAAATGAAGCATGTCATATCGATGTTGCGATGTCCGAAAACTTATTTACATTTATGTATTGGGGAATTACAAATCGAGATTTACTAGGAAAGTCTCCAAGCTATTCAGATGATTTAGTAACTGGTGGTTCTCCACGTTATCAAATTTATCCAACTAAAGATGGAAGATTCATTGCTGCAGCGCCCATAGAAGAAAAGTTTTGGAATCTTTTTTGTGAATTAATTAACCTTCCAACAAACCTTAGGGATGTCGGCGCACCTCAAAATGAAGTTATTGAAACTATTTCTGCTATTTTTAAATCTCAAACAAGCGAATATTGGACATCAATATTTGATGGAAAAGACGTGTGTTGCAATCTAGTACTAAATTTAGATGAGGCTATGACAGATCAACATTTTATTGAACGCAAAATATTCAATTCATTTGTTAGTGATGGTGATCGTCTTTTAACGGCCTTGCCTTTACCCCTTTCTAAAGATTTATCTGATACAAATTCAAATAAACCATATCCAAAGTTAGGTAATAATAATTCTGAGTTTATCAATAGAAAAGCATCGTAAAACGGTGCTTTTCTATTATGCGCTGCTTAAGAATTACTTAGCAGCCTGTTTTGCATAGCCACTAAATTTAACTTCAACTCTACGGTTTGGAGCTTCACATACTGTACGTGAAACTGGACGTCCGTTAATTTTCATACCATTACATGTTGATGGGTTAACTACGTAATTAGTAGCACCATAACCTTCATGAGTCATCTTTGATGGAGGAACTCCTTTTGATGCTAAATAGTCATTTACGCTCTTAGCACGATTTTTAGACAAAGGTAAATTGATTTTGTCGTTACCTTGTGAGTCTGTAAATCCACTGATTGCTAAACTATCTAAATCATAGTTTGCAAGCTTTGCGAGAGCTGCATCAAGAATTTGTTTTCCTTTAGGAGTAATTACAGCTGAACCTAATGCATAAGCACCATCAGCACCCAAAGTAAATGTTCCAGTAATTGGTTGTCTTGTTTGAACTACTTGAGCTGGTGCTGGTGCTGGAGCTGGTGCTGGTTTAGCAACAATCTTCGCTGGTGCGCCATCACAGTTTTCATTTGCAGTAGCAGGTGTCCAGAAGTTGTTTCTCCAACAGAGTTCATCAGTACCATTTTTCCAAACATAACTGTTTGCAGCGCCGCTCCAGTTATCGTTAGCTGGCATTTTGTTTACTTCATAAGCGATCGGAGCAGCTTGAGACGCCACCACGAATGAGGCAAGGGCGACAGCCGTGCCAAATTTGCCAAAATTGTTCATGCAAATCCTCCTAGTTTTAAATTTATACTTCAATAAATACCTAAAAACATACTAAATATTACTCTTATACGGCATGTAATAAATAACACTTTTCTGAATCATACATTGGTAATTTTTACTCTTTCATGTTGTTGTAGGCAAACAACAAAATTAGTTTTCCCATCAGATACTAGGGATTCTTAATTTTTTTAAAATTGACATTTTATAATTTGGTTTCATAACTTATGACACACATCAATACGCTTTTGTTAAAACCTCTATAAAATAATAGAATTCAAACTTTGTAACCATATATGACTACTTCATCAACAAACTTACAACCTATTCCAGAAGGTCTTCCAATTCCTAATAGAAAAGTTATTCGTGGATGGATTGAACCTTTCGCTGAAAAACAAACATTAAAGGCTATTTTGTTATTGGTGGCTGATGTTCTCATATGGTTAGCCCTCATAGCTGGAACTATTTTTATTGATAATTTATTTATTAAGATAGTTCTAGGTAACGTTGCAGGCTTTTGGATAGGAAGGCTTTTTATTCTTGGGCATGATGCTTGTCATCAAAGTTATACGCCACATCGTGAATTAAATAAAATTCTTGGTCGTATTGCTTTTTTACCGTCTCTTACTCCTTATAGCCTCTGGGAGGTTGGTCACAACGTAGTTCATCATGGTCAAACCAATTTAAAAGGTTTTGACTTTGTTTGGGCACCTCCAAGTCTAGAAGAGTTTCAGTCTATGCCTGTTTGGCGTCAAAATCTCGAGCGAATTTATAGAAGCGGTTGGGGTCCAGCACTTTATTACATGATTGAAATTTGGTGGAATAAGATGTATTTTCCTAATAAGAAAAATATGCCTTCTACACGCAAAGTTTTTCTTAAAGATAACTTACTAGTCTCTGCATTTTGGTTTTTGTGGATAGCCACTATTGTTTTTGCTGCGTTCGCTACAAGTCAATCTGTATTAACTCTTTTAATTTGTAGTTTTTTAATCCCATTTATATTTTGGAATGGAATGATTGGGTGGGTTGTATATGTTCACCATACCCATCCAAGTGTCTCCTGGTATGACAACAAATCTGAGTGGCTTCGTGCTCAACCTTTTGTTTCTACAACGGTTCATCTAACTTTTAAATATCATTTTGGTGTTCTCATGCATCATATTATGGAGCATACTGCGCACCATGTTGATATGGGTGTACCTCTATACAATTTGTGCGATGCGCAAGATAAGCTTGAGGAGATTCTTCCTGGCCGAATCATCAAACAAGAGTTTTCTTGGGCTTGGTATTTTGACACTGCAAAGCTTTGCAAACTATACGATTACAAAAATAAAATTTGGACTGATTATTCTGGAAATAAAACGGCTGAATCTATTAAAGTAGTCTTAAGTCCACAATAAAGAGGCGACTTTCCATTTTGGGTTAAAATAGAGTTTTGTTGCTTAGGCTGTAAATAATGACTACTAGTACAACAACCACTTCTTCAACACCAGAAACAACAAGTCAATCCCTTAAGTTTTGCTCTTCATGTAGTAGAGAAAAGCGTCTCGATGGCGGTACTTGGATACCAACAAGTAACCGCAAACAACGCTGGATTTGTGCAAGTTGCTTATACAATCGCACCCATCGTACTGGCGCTATAAAAGAATAACAAGCCTTAACTACTAGTCTATTAGATAGGGGTTAGACATTCTTTCCTGACCGAATGTCGACAATGGGCCGTGCCCTGGCACAAATGTAATATCATCTCCAAGCGGAAGTAACTTGTTTTTTATAGAGCTTATTAAATCTCTGTGATTTCCTCTAGGGAAATCTGTCCGACCGATTGATCCAGCAAAAAGTACGTCTCCGACGATAGCCACCTTTGATGCTTTATCTATAAACACAACATGCCCTGGGGTATGGCCTGGACAATGAACCACTTCGAGTATTTCCTCTCCAAGCTCTACTTGGTCACCATCTTTTAACCATCGATCTGAAATAAAACTTTGTCCAGTATGACTAAAGTTAAACTTTTTGGCCTGAACTTCTAATTGCTCTATCCAAAATAAGTCATCAATATGCGGTCCTATAATTCTTTTATTAAGAGTAAGCGCTAACTCTTTTGCCGCTGAGCAATGATCAACATGCCCATGTGTAATCAAAACAAACTCTATAAAGAGTCCTAGTCTTTTGATTTCTGCATAGATTTTTTCAAGATCCCCACCTGGATCTACTATTGCTGCTTTTTGAGTTTGATCACATATCAAAATTGAACAATTTTGTTCAAAAAGAGTAACAGGAATAATCAGAATTTTAAGTGCCATGTTTAAATAATATACCTATCAAATTTCAATCAAATATTTTTAATTTTATCGATTTAAATGGTGTTTTCAGGTTAAACTTTAATTGTTGATAGGAGAGAGTGTATATCACCGCCGAAGGCGCAATGCCCATAAACGCTCAGGCAAAAGGACTGTCAACATAAACACTCTGGAGAGCGGCATTGAATTGCCCACCGAAGGGGCTAACACTTTTTAAGTGTAATCTCTCAGGTATCAAGGACAGGGGGGCCACTATTAGGAATCCTATGGCTCCTACGCCCGCGCGTACTATTTTTTTTCAGTCCCATATTGATATTGGGGCAAAAATGATTGACTTTGGTGGTTGGGAAATGCCCATTCACTATGGTTCTCAAATAAGTGAGCACATACACACAAGAAATGTCGTTAGCATTTTCGATGTTTCTCATATGGCGGTGGTTGATTTGTTTGGAGCGAACTCTGAGCATTTTTTGAAATTTCTGTTAGCGAATAATGTAGACAAAATTAAAGCACCCAATCGTGGTCTTTACTCTTGTATGCTTAATCCTGAAGGTGGAATTATTGACGACCTCATCGTTTACCATCTGGAGGATCGATATCGTTTGGTCATTAATGCATCTACTGCAGCAGATGATTTAACTTGGATATTAGAGCAATCTAAAAACTATCCTGGCATTGAAATTATTCCTCGACGACTCGGTCTTGGTGAATGCCATGGGCCAGAGGTCTTACTCGCCATTCAGGGTCCACAAGCATTAAAGAGTTTACAAACCGCTTTTCCCAATATCAGTAAAGAACTGGAATCTATTTCTTATTTTCATGCTCGTTTTTTACCTTCGCCTTTTGGTAATTTAATGTTTGCCAGAACTGGTTATACCGGTGAAGATGGTTTTGAAATTAGTATTCCTTTGGAAAATGGTAATGCTGTTTGGAATTATCTAACTCAATCACCACACAATATCTTACCTGCTGGACTTGGTGCTAGAGATACTTTGCGTATAGAAGCAGGTTACAACCTTTATGGTCAGGATATGAGTTCCGCCACATCTCCATTGGATAGTGGTTTAGGCTGGACAGTTGATCTTCACAGTGAAAGAGATTTTATTGGAAAAACTGCTCTTCTTAAAAATGGGAAACAATGGGACTTTTTAGGATTAGTGCTTCTCTCTAAAGGGATTATTCGAGGCCATCAACAAGTGGTGACTCCACTTGGAAATGGAGAAATTTGCTCCGGCACTTATAGCCCATCACTGGAAAAGTCTATTGGCTTGGCAAGACTTCCCGTTGGGCAAGTATTAAATTCCGTTGTACAAGTCAATATTCGAAATCAGCTCATCGACGCAAAAATTGTTAAACCACAATTTGTCCGTAAGGGACAAATTCTTATTTAATCTAGGAGATTATTATGTCAGTACCTGAAAATTTAAAATATGCCAGCTCTCATGAGTGGTGCTTAGCCAATGATGACGGAACATATTCAGTTGGCATCACTCATCATGCTCAAGACGCATTAGGCGATATTGTTTTTCTTGAGCTTCCCAAGCTCGGTCTATCTGTATCAGCAAAATCGACTTGTGCAGTTGTTGAGTCCGTTAAAGCGGCTAGTGATATTTATGCTCCATTAAGTGGTGAAATAGTTTCCATTAATGAAGAATTAACAAATTCACCGGAACTAATTAATTCAGCCCCTTATGATTCTTGGTTTTTTAAAATTAAACCCTCTGCTATTCAAGAATTAAATGATCTTCTTGATGCTTCTTCTTACCGTTCTTCCATCGGGGAATAATAATGACTTTGTCTTTTTTGCCAGAAGCATTACAAACAAAACAAGAGTTTTCTTCTCGTCATATTGGTTCCTCTGATGTTAATCAAGAATCGATGTTGCGATTTTTAGGGTTTGATTCTTTAGAACAACTAATCGATACTGTTGTTCCTGAATCTATTAGAGAAAAAAATCATTTACCCTTAGGTGAATTTTCTGAGCCTTTATCTGAGAGTGATGCTTTAGCAAAACTACAAAACATAGCTAATAAAAATTCAGTATATAAAAGTTGGATTGGTCAAGGTTATTACAACACCATTACCCCAACGGTCATTCAACGAAATATTCTTGAAAATCCTTCTTGGTACACGGCTTATACACCCTATCAACCAGAAATTTCTCAAGGTCGACTAGAAGCAATAGTCAACTTTCAGCAAATGATTATTGACCTTACGGGCCTCGATATTGCTAATGCCTCTATGTTAGATGAGGGTACAGCTGCAGCTGAGGCGATGACTCTTGCATTACGTTCCTGTGATTCAGAATCCAAATCATTTTTTATTGCTTCTGATGTATTCCCTCAAACGATTGAAGTTATTAAAACACGTGCAAAGCCACTTAATATTAATATCATTGTAGGTGAGCCTTTATCAGTTCTTAATCACCAAGTTTTTGGTTGTTTAATTCAATACCCAGGTGGTGATGGAAAGCTATTACCTAAGGCATCCTATCAAAAAATTAGTGACTATATACACTCTCAACAAGGTATCGTTATAGTAGCAACTGATTTGTTGGCGTTAACTCTTTTAGAGGCTCCAAGTTGCTTTAATGCAGATATTGCGGTTGGAAATTCTCAACGTTTTGGCGTTCCAATTGGCTTTGGTGGTCCTCATGCTGCTTTTCTAGCAACAAAGGATGTATATAAACGTAATATGCCGGGAAGACTTGTAGGTGTTAGCGTTGATACTCATGGTAACTCTGCTTATCGCCTTGCTCTTCAAACAAGAGAGCAACATATTCGTAGAGAGAAAGCAACTTCTAATATATGTACAGCTCAAGTCCTATTAGCTGTTGTTGCAAGTATGTATGCTGTTTATCATGGCCCCAAAGGTTTAACTAAAATTGCCCAAAGAGTTCATTTTTATACATCATTACTTGCACATTGTTTAAAGTTAAATCACTTTCAAGTTCTTAACTCAAGTTGGTTTGATACTCTATTAATTGAGGTATCCAATTCAGATGAATACATTCAGCGGGGCATATCATCCCAAGTTAATTTAAGAGTTGTAAATCATCATCAAATTGCAATTTCATTAGATGAGAGTATTTCTGACAAAGATATCGTTCAATTATTAAAGATTTTCAATATAAAAATTTCCGATAAAGAATTAAGCTTAATCTCTCAAAATAATCTTTATCAAATTCCTTCTGATCTTTTAAGAACTACTGAATTTTTAACACACCCTACTTTTAATCGTTATCACTCTGAACATGAAATGTTGAGATACTTAAGAAGACTTTCAGATAAAGATCTCGCCCTTGATAGAACAATGATACCTCTCGGTTCCTGTACTATGAAATTAAATGCCAGTAGCGAAATGATTCCTATTAGTTGGCCTCAGTTTAATCAAATCCATCCTTTCGCCCCTGAATCTCAATGGGAGGGATATGCACAATTAATAGCCCAAGTTGAAGACATGATGTGCGGTGCAACAGGCTATGACTGTGTGTCTTTACAACCTAATGCTGGGTCTCAAGGTGAGTATGCTGGTCTTTTAGTAATCAAAGCCTATCACGATTCACGTGGTGAAGGACATCGTAATATATGCCTAATTCCATCTTCTGCACATGGAACTAATCCTGCCTCTGCTCAAATGGCAGGACTGGAAGTTGTAGTTGTTAATTGTGATTCAGATGGAAATATTGACTTTGAAGACCTTAAGTTAAAAGCAGAAAAACACTCTCAATATTTAGCGGCAATGATGATTACTTATCCATCTACTCATGGCGTTTTTGAAACGCATGTTAAAGATGTTTGTGAATTAGTACATCACCATGGTGGACAAGTTTATATAGATGGTGCCAATATGAATGCTCTTGTAGGTACGGCATCACCTGGACATTTTGGTGGTGATGTTAGTCATCTCAACTTACACAAAACATTTTGTATCCCTCATGGTGGCGGAGGGCCAGGTGTTGGTCCAATCGCAGCTAAATCTCATTTAGCTCCTTTTATGCCCTTCTCATATACTGCTCTACGAATTTCTGGTTCACAAAATACTAGTCCACGGATCAGTGCTGCCTTATTTGGGTCAGCCTCTATATTACCTATATCTTGGATGTATGTGGCTATGATGGGTTCCGAAGGTCTTCAATTTGCAACTGAATCCGCAATACTTTCTGCAAACTACATTGCTAAGAAATTAAGTTCGTATTACTCTATTTTGTATAAAGGTAATAGCAATCTTATTGCTCATGAATGCATTATTGACATTCGTCCTTTACAAAAAATATCTGGTATATCTAATGAAGATATTGCTAAACGACTCATGGACTTTGGTTTTCATGCACCTACGATGAGCTTTCCAGTTCCTGGCACGCTTATGATAGAACCTACTGAAAGTGAATCTAAATCAGAAATGGACCGCTTCATCGAAGCAATGATTTGTATTCGTGAAGAAATTGATATGGTAATTGATGGTAGATTTGATAAAGTTGATAATCCACTTAAAAATGCTCCTCATACTGCAGAGTCTTTGCTTAGTACAGATTGGAATCACTCTTATTCACGTGATCAAGCTGCCTATCCCGTTAAGCGTCTGAAAACAACTAAATATTGGCCGCCAGTAGGAAGAATAGACAATGTTCATGGAGATCGTAATCTCTTTTGTGCATGTGTTCCTATTGAAGAATATGCATCCTAAAACTGAATTGGATCTCGGTCAATTGTTAATCTAATTGACCGAGAATTTTTCTTACTTGTCTCTATATAGTCCAGCGCTTTTTCTAATATTATTTGTAACTCTGTTCTATCTACAGTTTCTATCAATATTTGATGCCTATCTTTATTAGATTGTCTTTGCAACACTCTAGGGTAAGGATCACTTATATCTATTTGCGTATTTTTTTGATTTTGTAAATACTCTTTTAAGTCTTTTAATATATCTAGATTTTTCTGTTCGCTAATTGATTCTGCAACGATAAGCGCTTGATATGTATATGGTGGTAATTTAAGCTGTTTTCTTTCTTCTATTATGTGTGTCAAAAATTGATCATAGTTATCGTTTTCTAAAGCACTAAACATTGGATGATCTGTAAATTCTGTTTGGATATATATGTTTGGGACCTCAATTGATTTTGTTCTTCCAGCCCTTCCTGCTACTTGAACTAGTTGAGAAAATATTTTTTCTACAGCTCTAAAATCCTGAGAATATAAACTTTTATCGACATCAAGTACTATGATGGTCTCAATATTTTGAAAATCATGCCCTTTTGTAATCATCTGTGTCCCGATAATAATTGCTGGTACACCAGTGTGTATTTCCTCAAAAAGTTCCTCAGCCGTATTTTTTGATTTCGCTACATCACTATCTACTCTAATAATTTTTATTTGAGGGTATTTTTCTTCTAAATACTCTTCTATTTTTTGAGTTCCCATTCCTATGGTATCTAAATCTTGATTTCCACAAGTCGGACAAGCATTTGGGGCTTTCATGGTCAAACCACAATGATGGCATTGCAGTACTTTTTGCACTACATTTTTAATGTTTTTATGCACAACCATCCACGCACTACATCTATTGCAATTTGATTTCCAAGCACACCCCTTACAGTAGAGAATGGGAGCATATCCTCTTCTGTTAATATAAATAAGGGTTTGTTTTTTATTTTTCCAAGTTTTATCTATTGCTGTGTGAAGCTTTTCTGAAATTCCGTACTCATCTATTTTTTTTAGTTTTTTTTCTTTAGCAAGATCGATTAAGTTAACCTTAGCAATACTTGCTCCTTCTTTAGCTTTTTTAGAGAGCTCCAATAAAGTTATTTTATTTTGCTTTACTTTATTCCATGTCTCACTTGATGGTGTTGCTGAAGTTAGTAAGATCGGAATTTTTTGTTCTAGACCTCGATATATAGCAATGTCTCTTGCGTTATATCTAATTCCATCTTGTTGCTTATATGAAGGGTCATGTTCCTCATCCACTACAATTGCTTTTAAATTTTTGATTGGTGCAAAAATACTTAGTCTAGTGCCCAATATAACTCTCGATTTTCCTTCTAAAATGTTTGCCCAAGCTCGGTTTCTTTGTGCCGCGCTAATATTGCTATGAACGACAGTCACTTCTTCGTTTATAAATATTTGTTTCACAACTCCTTCTAGTTGAGGCGTTAAATTAATCTCTGGCACTAATATCAAACACTGGGCTTTTTCATCTTTTAGTATTTCTTTTAACCAAGTTAAATAAACAGCAGTTTTTCCACTTCCGGTTATTCCTTTTAATAGTATTAATTCAAATTTATTTAAAGTTGATAAATTTGTTAAGTAATTGATATTTTTTATTTGTTCTTCATTTAGATTCCAAACTTTTTCTTGTATATCCCTTTGTTCTTTTTCTTTAATTTTCTTATTTCTGTGTTTAGTTATTAATTCCCATTTTTCTGGTTTTTTCCAATCTGGAGGAATCGTAGTAAACAACACCTCACCAATAGGCTTTAAATAATATTTAGAAACAAATTGAGATAATTGAAGTATTTCAGATGTAATTTGAATGTTAGGAGCGACTGATATTACCCTTTTAAGTTTTTCTTGTTGATCAGTTGAGTATGATTCAATTACTATTTCTTGTAAGACAATACCTGATGTTATTTTTTTACCAAATTCAACTTTAACAATACTTCCTCTAATAGGGATAGATTTTAGATGTTCATCGTCCCAGAGATAATCAAATGCTTTAAATAGTGGAACATCAATCGCAATTTGTACTATACGCATTAAAATTACATCTCACCATTTATTTTCATGATCTTTATATATTACTCTTAGTAAATTATTCTACTAATAGGGTTTCTACCCTGTGGATAAGTCTGTGGATTGTTTGTGAATTTTTAATATCTTTTTATATCTTTTAAGTCAGTATATAAAGCTCTTAATTTTAGCATTTAAGTATTTTTTATTTAAAATCAATTACTTATTAATTTTATCTAGATTTTAAATTCTCTATCATTCACAAGGTCTTGTTATTTATTTTTCTTATCAAGCCTGTGAATAACTTATTTATAAATTACTCTTTAGTAAATACTATCTATATTTTTTAGAGTAGGTTCTAACTGCGTCAATAAGACAGGAAACGTTCTCTGGAGGCGTAAATTGTGAAATCCCATGACCAAGATTAAAAATATGTCCATCTAAAGGCGATAAATCGTCTTCAATAGACTTAGTAAGTGCTAACTCTTTGAATAATTGCTCAACCTTATGGTTAATGATCTTTTGATCACCAAGTAAAATTAACGGATCGATATTTCCCTGTAGGGTGATTTTCTTATCTCCGAGAGTTTGCCTTGCCTTAGCTATCGAGACTGTCCAATCCAAGCCCAAAACATTAGCGCCAGAATTTGCCATTTCATTTAACCAAATAGCGCCCCCTTTGCTAAACAACAAAATCGGAATGTTATTACTAATATCGGGATCTTGACGAAGAATATTAATGACTTCTTTCATGTGAGCAAGTGAATATTCGTAATAGTCAGACTCTGATAAAAGCCCTCCCCAAGTATCGAATAACATAACTGCTTGTGATCCCGCCTGTATTTGAAGTCTTAGATATTCTGCTACAGATTTAGTGTTGATATCTAAAACTTTTTTGACTAAATCTGTACGCTTGTACAACATTGTTTTGGTATGCTCGAAATCTTTTGAGCCAGAACCATCTATCATGTAACACGCTAAGGTCCAAGGACTACCGGAAAAACCAATTAGCGGTACGCGTTGTTTACCATCTTGCATTAAGTCTTTTCTAATCTGACTCACTGCATCAAAAACATAGCGTAATTGATCCATATCCGCTAATTGCAAGTTATTGACATCATTCTCAGTTCTTAAGGGATTAGAAAACCTTGGCCCCTCACCCTGCTCAAAACTTAAACCCAATCCCATAGCATCTGGAATCGTTAGAATATCTGAAAATAAAATTGCAGCATCAAGCCCATATCTATCAATTGGCTGTAAAGTCACCTCAGATGATAAATTAGGATTTTTAGCAAGTTGCAAGAAACTTCCTGCTTTTGCACGTGTTTGATTATACTCAGGTAAATATCTGCCAGCTTGGCGCATTAACCAAAGCGGGGTAGAGTCGAGCTTTTCAAAACGACAAGCTCTAAGAAACTTATCATTAATTAACTCAGGGTATAAGTTTCCTGACATTTAGCTTATCGATTATTTTTTTCTTCTAAATCTTGCAATTGCTGCTAATTGTGCAGCAGCTAGAGCAAACTCAGATTGAGCATGAGCAAATTCAATATCACTTGAACGAGTTGCCATTAAATCTTCAGCTCTGCGCTTGGCTTCATTTGCTTTTGCTTCATCTAAATCTGCACCACGAATCGCTGTATCCGCCAAAACAGTAACTGAATTTGGCTGAATTTCTAAAATCCCACCAGCAACAAATACAAATTCAGTTTGACCATCAGGCTTTTCAATAGACAATGAGCCTGGACGTATGCGTGTAATTAACGGTGTATGACCTGGCAAAACACCTAATTCTCCAGATTCGCCAGGTAAAGAAACAAACTTGGCCTCTCCGGAGTAAATTGAACTTTCTGCACTTACAACATCAACATGTATGGTTGCCATAATGTATAAAACCTTTATAAATTAGAGCTTCTTAGCTTTTTCGATTGCTTCATCAATCGTACCAACCATGTAGAATGCCTGCTCTGGTAAGTGATCTAACTCACCATCAACAATCATCTTAAATCCACGGATAGTTTCTTTTAGAGTTACATACTTACCTGGTGAGCCAGTGAAAACTTCAGCAACGTGGAACGGTTGAGATAAGAAACGCTGAATTTTACGTGCACGAGCAACTGATAATTTATCTTCTGGAGAGAGTTCATCCATACCCAAAATAGCAATAATGTCACGTAATTCTTTATAGCGCTGTAAGGTTGTTTGAACACCACGAGCAACAGCATAGTGCTCAGATCCAACAACTAACGGGTCTAATTGACGGCTAGTAGAGTCTAAAGGATCAACAGCAGGATAAATACCTAAAGCCGCGATATCACGAGAAAGAACAACTGTTGAGTCCAAGTGCTGGAAAGTAGTTGCAGGTGAAGGATCTGTTAAGTCATCGGCAGGTACGTATACCGCTTGAATAGATGTAATAGAACCAGTTTTTGTAGAGGTAATACGCTCTTGTAAACGACCCATTTCATCAGCGAGTGTAGGCTGATATCCCACAGCTGAAGGCATACGACCTAACAAAGCTGAAACCTCAGTACCAGCGAGTGTATAACGATAGATATTGTCTACGAAGAATAGAATGTCTCTACCTTCATCACGGAAACGCTCAGCCATTGACAATCCAGTTAAAGCAACACGTAAACGGTTACCAGGAGGCTCGTTCATCTGTCCAAAAACCATGGCAACTTTATCAAGAACGTTTGAGTCTTTCATCTCATGATAGAAGTCATTACCTTCACGAGTTCTTTCACCCACTCCGGCAAAAACTGATAAACCTGAGTGTTGCTTAGCGATGTTGTTAATTAACTCCATCATGTTAACTGTCTTACCCACACCAGCACCACCGAAGAGACCAACCTTACCACCTTTTGCAAACGGGCAAACTAGGTCAATAACCTTAATACCTGTTTCTAACAAATCAACGGAAGGAGATAGTTCATCAAATTTTGGTGCTGCTTGGTGAATAGATCTTCTTTCTTCAGTTGCAATTGGACCAGCCTCATCAATCGGCCTTCCTAAAACGTCCATAATACGACCAAGAGTAGCAGGGCCAACAGGTACAGAAATTGGTGCTCCTGTTCCACGTACACTCATACCACGACGCAATCCGTCACTAGATCCTAATGCAATAGTTCTTACTACGCCATCACCTAATTGTTGTTGAACTTCAAAGGTAAGTCCTTGTTCAGCAAAAGATGCTTCGCTGCTTTCTTCTAGAACTAAAGCTTCATAAACTTTAGGCATACTATCGCGCGGGAACTGAATATCCACAACAGCTCCAATACATTGAACGATATTTCCGTTACTCATCGCATTTCTCCAATCAAATCAATATTTACAATTCTTTAAATTAAACCGCTGCCGCACCACTAACAATTTCAGATAACTCTTTTGTAATTGCTGCTTGACGAGTTTTGTTATAGTCAAGTTGCAATTCAGCAATAAGATTCTTAGCATTATCAGAAGCAGCTTTCATCGCAACCATTCTGGCACATTGCTCTGAAGCCATATTTTCAGCTACGGCTTGATAAATTAACGCCTCAATATATTTAATGAGCAAATCATCTAAAACTGTTTGAGCATCTGGTTCGTATATATAGTCCCAACCATAACTTGAGGCTTCCGTTTCTGAAAGCTGAAGTTTGTCTGATTGAAGAGGCAATATCTTCTCAATCACAGGCTCTTGTTTCATTGTGTTGATAAAACGGTTGTAGCATAAATAAACCTCATCTACCTCGCCGTTTTCAAACGCATCTAATTGAACTTTTATTGTTCCAATTAAATCGTCTAACAACGGTTTATCGCCCAAATGAATAGAGTGAGAAATTAACTTAGCTTTAATTCTGTTTAAAAATTGAAAGCCCTTAGTACCGATTGCAGTGCATAAGATATCTTTTTTATCTTCATGCCAAACTTTCATACTGTTAGTTAACATTCTCAAAATGTTTGTATTAAGACCACCACATAGACCCTTGTCAGTTGTGACTAAGATCACGCCAACATTTTTAACTTCTCTTTCTACCAAAAACGTTGGACGATACTCTGGGTTAGCTTTGGTAAAGTTAGCCGCTACTTTTCTGATTTTTTCAGAAAAAGGCCTTGATGCACGCATACGTTCTTGTGCACGACGCATCTTAGATGCGGCCACCATTTCCATCGCTTTAGTAATCTTTCGCGTATTTTGTACGCTTTTGATTTTATTTCGTATCTCTTTTGTTCCAGCCACGCGGCTCTCCCTCGCTACTTTGTATTAGAAAGAAGCTGAACGTTTAAAGTCTTCAATTGCTTCTTTCAAAGCAACTTCATCTTCCTTAGACAATTCTTTAGTGTCTTCGATTCGACCAATTAAATCAGAATATTTTGCTTTAAGATGGTCCATCATGCCCTTTTCAAAAGGCAAAATATCTTTAACTTCAACATTGTCTAAAAAGCCATTATTAGCTGCAAACAAGGAAGCAGATAACTGCCAAACTTGTTGAGGGTTGTATTGAGACTGCTTTAACAGTTCAGTAACTCTTTTGCCGCGATCCAACTGCTTACGAGTTGCATCATCCAAATCTGAAGCAAATTGTGAGAATGCTGCTAATTCACGGTACTGGGCTAAGTCTGTTCTAATACCGCCAGAAAGTTTTTTAACAACTTTAGTTTGAGCAGCTCCACCAACCCTTGATACTGAGATACCAGCATTAATAGCAGGTCTTACACCAGCGTTAAATAAGTCTGTTTCTAAGAAAATCTGGCCATCAGTAATAGAAATAACGTTTGTTGGAACGAATGCAGATACGTCACCAGCTTGAGTTTCAATAACAGGTAACGCTGTTAATGAACCTGTTTTACCCTTAACCTCACCTTTAGTAAACTTCTCTACATACTCAGCGTTAACGCGAGCAGCACGCTCTAATAAACGTGAGTGGAGATAGAACACATCACCAGGGTAAGCTTCACGGCCTGGAGGTCTACGTAACAATAAAGATACTTGGCGATAAGCAATAGCTTGCTTAGTTAAATCATCATAAACAATCAACGCATCTTCACCACGGTCTCTGAAATATTCGCCCATTGTGCAACCAGCATAAGCTGATAAGTACTGCATCGCTGCAGAGTCAGAAGCTGAAGCAGCAACAACTATTGTATAAGCCAATGCACCATGCTCTTCTAACTTACGAACCACGTTACTAATTGTTGAAGCTTTTTGTCCAATCGCTACATAGACGCAATATACGCCTTTGCCTTTTTGGTTAATGATCGCATCAACAGCTACAGCCGTTTTACCAGTTTGTCTGTCACCAATAATCAACTCACGCTGTCCACGACCAATTGGAACCATTGAGTCAATAGACTTTAAACCTGTCTGTAATGGTTGGCTAACAGATTGACGTGCAATAACGCCTGGAGCAACTTTTTCAATAATATCTGTAGATTTAGCGTTAATTGGGCCTTTACCGTCGATTGGCTGACCTAATGTATTAACAACACGACCTAATAATTCTGGGCCAACTGGAACCTCAAGAATTCTTCCAGTGCACTTAACTGGATCACCCTCAGAAATGTGCTCGTAAGCACCTAAAATAACAGCGCCAACAGAGTCACGCTCTAAGTTAAGCGCTAAACCAAAAGTATTATTTGGAAACTCTAACATTTCACCTTGCATAACACCGGATAAGCCATGTACACGGCAAATACCGTCGGTCACTGAAATAACAGTACCTTGATTGCGAATTTCAGCGTCTACACCAACGCTGCTAATTCTACTTTTGATCAACTCGCTGATCTCAGATGGGTTAAGTTGCATTTATAACTCCTAGGGTCTTTTAATTTCGTTGTATAACATTGTTTTGCTTATGAAAGTAAAGTGGCGCGCATCGCCTCTAACCTCGACTTTACAGATGAATCTAAAACTTCATCGCCAACTTGAACCTTAACTCCACCAATTAAGTCCGGGTCAATAGTTACTGTTGGTTTTAAACTCTTATTACCAAATCGTTTTGAAATTGATGAAATTAAATTTTTAATATCATCCTCAGCCATAGGAAAAGCACTTGTAATCAAGATCTCTGCTGATCC
>DAIQPR010000004.1:27918-28633 GCA_036787315.1 Polynucleobacter sp.
CCTCTAGTGAGTTTTTGATCTCTTCAAATTGTTTAGCAATTTCTGGCAACGCAGCAATTCGATGGTTGACAGTCAAAAGATTAATAAAGTTTTTAAATGCTGGAGACAAATCGCCCTTAAGACCAGATAACAAAATATCAGCTATTTGGCCTTGCGTAACATTTGGATTATTTGCAAGAGAAGACAACTCAGAATGAGTTGCCATCTGTGCTAAAACATCTAAATGCTCAGACCATTTAGCAATCTCATCTTTAGAGGCTGTCGAAGCTAAAGCTTCCGCATAAGGGCGAGCTATCGTTGCTAAATCAGCCATCTTATAACTCAGCTTTCAAACGATCTAATAATTCAGCATGAGCGGCAGGATTAATTTCTTTACGCAAAATTTGCTCTGCACCCTTAACAGCTAAATCAGCTACTTGAGAGCGTAATTCATCTCTCGCGCGGATTATTTGCTGATCAGCGTCTGCTTTAGCTTGAGCAATGATTCTTGCCGCCTCAGCCTGTGCATTTTGTTTAATCTCGTCAGCACTCAACTGTGCACGTTTTTCAGCTTCAGCAATACGTTGTGCACCTTCGTTTCTTGCTTCAGATAAAGCTTGATCAGCTCGCTTAGTTGCTAATTCCAAATCGGTTTTGCCCTTTTCAGCAGCGGCTAAACCATCAGCAATTTTAGCTGCTCTTTCATCCAATGCCTTAATTAGTGGTGGCCAAACAA
>DAIQPR010000138.1:0-6555 GCA_036787315.1 Polynucleobacter sp.
TTATTGCATTTTTAGCAGCTCAATTATGTATATATTTACGATCTCCACTTCCTTGGATGATTGGGCCATTATTAGCTACAGCAACACTATCCATTTGTGGTGAAGGAACTCTTAGCTGGACCCCGTTTCGCAATAGCGCCCAATGGATTATTGGAGCCACCTTAGGCCTTTACTTCACCCCACAAGTTACTGAACTAGTTATTAGTCTATGGTGGGTCGTCATTCTAACTATTGTTTGGTCATTAACTCTCGGATACTGTTACGGCATATGGTTATTTAGGTGTAATAAGGTTCACTTTCCAACATTAGATCGTCGCACGACTTTTTTTTCTAGCTTAATTGGCGGCGCTTCAGAAATGACTTTATTGGCCGAACGCGAGAAGGCTCAAACCGAACTCGTTGCGTCTGCCCATAGCTTACGTGTCTTAATTGTTACGATTTCGGTTCCATTTACAGTCCAATGGATGGGGTGGCATGGTTTAGACCATGCACCTACCAGTACACATCAATTTAACATGACAGGATTATTGATACTTGGAGTTTTAACTGGCATAGGCGGCTATATTATGAAAATATTGGGACGTTCTAATGCATGGTTTATTGGTTCTTTAATTGTTTCTATAGCTTTAGCCACAAATCAAGTTGAACTTTCTAGCGTACCTCCAATGCTTACAAATGGAGCACAATTACTTATAGGGATTAGTCTTGGCGTTCGATTTAATCCTCAATTTATTCATACTGCTCCACGCTGGCTCATTAGTGTCGCTATAGGTACTTTTTTTATGATGGGCATTAGTGGCATATTTAGCCTTGGCCTGAGTACACTTATACACCTACCAACTCCAACCATTATTTTGTCAACTGCACCAGGTGGAATTGCTGAAATGGCCATTACAGCTAAAGTCATGCAACTTGGAGTCGCAATTGTTACCGCTTTACAAGCTTGCAGAATAATTGCAATTTTATTTTTGGCAGAGCCCCTTTATCATGCCTTAAAACGCTTTAGTATCATTTAATTCTAAACGTTAAATAATTTATTATTTAACCCAAACTTATACTAGAATAAAACTTTATAACCAGCTCCACTCCAAAAAAATTTATACAAATTAATATCATTAATATTCTTGCTAAGCATAAGGCTATATCAGAAATTTATTTTTTTTCACCAGCCATCACATAAGCCCAAAGTGTAGCAATTTCTTCTTTACTGAAAAGTCCACCCCATGGAGGCATCCCATTTTTACCATTCGTGACCGAATAAAAAAAACGATTTCGCTGCTCTGGGGGGAATGTCCTTAAGTCAAATGCTCCTTGAGGATCTGCCATCTGAGGACCATGACAGGGGGAGCAATTTTGAGAATATATAGCTCTACCTTTTTCAATAGCGTCTTTAGTAAATACCTCCTCTTGCCCTAATGCTAAATTTGAAACAACACACCCTAAATAACTTAAAAATATAACTTTTTTCAAATACATCTTTACTCACTCCATTAAAGCAAAAGTCCAAATTGAACCCATTTTGGGAATATCTGGAAGACCTCTAAGACCAGAAACTACACCACCAATTCCAGATAGAATTGTGATGTACTGCTTACCATTTTTACTCCATGTGATTGGATTTGCATTAACACCTGATGGTGTTTTAAATTGCCAAACAACTTCGCCTTTATCTGCATCTATAGCGATTACTTCTCCAGTATGTTTACCAGTAAAGAGTAATCCTCCACCTGTAGCAAGAATAGATGATCCAATAACCTGACCTACTAAAGGCATACGCCATTTTGGCTTGGCTGTTAAAGGATCGATTGCATCTATGTGTCCAGCTACTGTATCTGGGTTGATCGGAGAGTATGAGTTCTCAATACCTTGATAACGGAAACCTGGTTTAAACTCCGCAAGTGGAATAAAACGATAGTTAGAGTAGGCATGATTTGTTGATGCATATACCAATCCTGTATTAGGGTTATAGGCTACATGTTGCCAATTTTTTGCCCCACGCGTACTAGGCCACATCTGAATTTTTTCACCCGCTCTTAATCTTGCAGTATCTTCAGACTCTACAGGTCTTCCTGTTGCCATATCTACATGGGTCGCCCAAGTTACTTTTTCATATGGCTTTGCAGAAATTAATTTACCAGTCTCTCTATCTAGAACATATAAGAAACCATTTCTGTTGAGTTGCATGAGTACTTTTCGGTTCTGACCTTCTACCTTAATGTCCGCTAAGACTAATTCCCAGACAGTGTCCCAATCAAAAATATCATTTGGCACTGCTTGATAATGCCAAACTATCTCACCAGTGCTTGGACGAATTGCTAATATAGAAGCCGAATATAAATTGTCGCCTTTTCGGTTTGCAGGATTCCATGGTCCAGCATTACCCGTTCCCCAATAAGCTAAATCTAACTCTGGATCATAAGAACCAGTAATCCATGTACTTGCGCCACCATTCTTATAAGACTCAGAAGGGATCCAAGTTTCGTGCCCCTTTTCTCCAGGTCCAGGAATAGTCCAGCGACGCCATAAATGTTTTCCTGTTTCTGGCTCCCACCCATCAATAAAACAACGTACTCCAAATTCAGCTCCAGAACATCCTGTCATGAGAACGCCATTCGCTAAAAGAGGTGCTGCTGTTAAAGAATAACCTTGCTTCCAATCAGCTACATTTTGCTTCCATATTTGCTTACCTGTCTTTTGATCAAGAGCAATCACATTTGCATCTAAGGTAGTTCTAAAAACCATTCCTTTATAAAGCGCAACTCCCTTGTTTGAAACACCGCAACATACCACTCTTGGTGTGTCAGGATCATAGTCGACAGGTGTTCTCCATAATAGTTTGCCCGTTTGAGCATCAACCGCTACTGTCCACTTAGCATCACTAACAAACATAACTCCGTCATGAATCATAGGTTGAGCTTGCTCGCCCAACTCGTTTTCCATACTAAGACTCCAAACAGGAACTAGTCGCTTAACTGTTTCTTTGTTAATTTGTGCCAAAGGACTATATCGATTCTGGTTATAACCCATTCCATAGGTAAGAACTTCATCAGTTGATCCGTTTTTTCCATTAGCAATTAAATCCTGATTTGTTTGTGCGAGTGCATTTAAACTGACTGTACAAATTATCGCTAGAGTAGCTAGTATATTTTTCATCATTTTCTTTCGATTATTTATCCATTAACGCAAATACCCAAACTGAACCTCCACGAGGAATATCTTTTAGCTGAGGCCCCATCCTTACAACATTCACACCACCAATACCAGATTGAACAGCTATATATTGCTTACCATTATGCAAATAGGTAATTGGTTGTGCATTCATTCCTGATGAAGTTCTAAACTCCCAAAGCTGTTTGCCTGTTTGCATGTCTAACGCAACAAGTTCACCCGTTTCTTTTCCTGTAAACATCAAACCACCTGCTGTTGTTAGAACCGCCGAGTAATTTGGTATATCCATTAAAGGTACTCGCCACTTTGCCTTAGCAGTTAATGGATCGATTGCCTCCATATGCCCAATTGGCTCCTTTGAATCTCTTGGGGCAGGAGCATTTTGTAATCCAACATATCGTTGACCAACCTTATACTCTACAGGTTCAAATTTAACCAAGCGTGATGCGTGAGTAGTGTTGGTATAAATGAGTCCATCATTAGGATTAAATGATGCATGCCCCCAAGTTTTTGCCCCCCATTGCCCTGGCCATAATTCAATTTGCTCTCCGGCACGAACTTTTTTTGAAACTTCTGACTCAACAGGACGGCCTGTTTTCATATCAACGTGCGTGGCCCAATTGATTTTTTCATAAGGCTTGGCTGATAGTAATTCTCCGTTTCGGCGATCTACTACGTATAAGAATCCACCACGAGATAAATGCATAATAACTTTTCGCTTTGATCCCTTGTAGTTAATATCTCCAACAATCCACTCCCAAACAGCATCTAAATCAAACATTTCGTTTGGAACAATCTGGCGATGCCACTTGATATCTCCAGTTTTGGGATTTAAAGCAAGCACAGATGCTGTGTAAAGATTATCCCCAGGTCTTCCACCTGGAGCCCATGGACCAGCATTACCAATCCCCCAATAAACAGTATCTAAATCAGGGTCATAAGATCCTGTGATCCAAGTTGATCCACCGCCATGTAAATAAGCATCACCCTTTGGCCACGTTTCACTTCCTTTTTCACCAGGCGCAGGAATCGTGTATCTACGCCAAATTTGCTTACCTGTCTCAGGATCAAGTCCATCTAAAAATCCTCTAACCCCATACTCCGCACCTGAAATGCCTGTAATCAAAACACCATTAGCAATCAAAGGAGCAGAGGTAATCGTGAAGCCATCCTGCCAATTTGCAATTTTAGTTTTCCATACTTGCTTTCCTGTCTTCTGATCAAGAGCAATCATGTGTGCATCGAGAGTGCCGCGAAATACTTTACCGTTATAAATCGCTAAACCTTTATTAGTGATACCACAACAAACTACTCTAGGAGTATTAGGATCCCAATCTACTTTTGTGCGCCATAATTGTTGACCTGTTTCAATATTGATCGCTACGGTATATTCAGCATTAACAAGATACATAACACCGTCGTAAACTAAAGGCTGACCTTGTTCGCCATAATTACTGCCAAGAGCTGTACTCCAAACAGGAACAAGTTTTTTTACAGTATCTTTATTAATTTGTACTAAATCACTATATCGCTGTTGGCTATACCCCATTCCATAAGTCAATACATTTTCAGGGTTTTTGGGGTCATTTTTCAAGTCTTGAAGATTTTGCGATAAGGTCAATGGGCTAATGGCTAACGCAAGCATTGAACAAAACAATTGCAAGCCAATTTTGAATCGAATAGATTTCATAAACTTGTCTCCTTTAATTTTTTATAGATGGATTTTTACATTCACCCATCAACAACCCACATCTCTTTGGATGTTTAAAGACTGTCTACTGCAATATTACTACTAAGTGATGATTACTTGTAAACGACAGCTTTTTCTTTTGAAAAATCAATCATTCCATCATGATTTGGCATTTTTATCTGCGCTAAATTTTGATTACTCAATTCGTAATCTTCAGTAATAATGCCATTTAAAAATAAGATATATGCACTTACTGCATAAACTTCATTATTTGTTAAAGACTTAGGACTTTGAAGTGGCATGGCTCTTCTGGTGTAATCAAATAAAGTTGTTGCATGAGGCCAAAAACTTCCAACTGTCCTCACTGGCTTATTTGAACTCAAACTGCCGATTCCTCCAACAAGAGCATCTACTGGTTTACCTTGTCCTTTTTCACCATGACAAGATAAACACTTTGCTTGATATACTTTTGCTCCTAACTTGGCGTTGCCTGAACCAACTGGTAATCCAACACCATCAGGTCCAACGCTAATATCAATTTTCTTTAACTCCTCAGGCGACATTGCTTGTCCTAATTTAGGACTCTGTGGAATTGAAGAAGTTGTGCAAGAAATCGCTGACCCTAAAACAAAGAATGTAAGAATAATTTTTTTATAGGTATGCATTTTGTACACTCCCATCCGCAAGGACTGCCCATGTCACAATTGTATTATTGTGGTACCTGCCATCAACCGCGTTATTTGCTTTATATGCTGCACGCGTAGGCTGCACATTGCCTTTTTCATCAATTGCTCTACTTTGAAGAAATGCTGGTTCTCCATTCCAATTCCAAGGCGCCCTAAACCGAACTAAGCAATATGGCTGATTAGGTCCATCAATTTGCGCATCAAACCAATCTTTACCGCCATTCGTCGAAATTTCGATACGAGTAACTTTTCCTGCACCTGACCATGCAATACCACTAATTTCATAAAAACCTTTATTAGGAAGTTTCATCAAACCAGAAGGTTTAGTAATAATTGATTTAACGCCTAATTCAAAGGTAAATTGTCTTGCCTTCCCATTGGCTAATGGATCAGTATATTTAGATGTTTCATCTTTAGTGTGTGTCGGTCCTGCAGTAATTTTTAAGCTTCTTAACCATTTGACATTCATATTACCCTCCCAACCAGGAAGTAATAATCGCATCGGATAACCTTGCTCAGGCCTGATCCTCTCACCATTTTGATATAGAGCAATCATAGCGTTATCCATCGCTTTTTCTATTGGGAAACTACGACTCATCCCTGAAGCATCTGCCCCTTCAGCCAAAACCCACTTGCCTAGTGGATTAACCCCTGCCTCTTTTAATAAGACCGATAATGGAATCCCAGTCCAATCACTACAAGAAATTAGTCCATGAAGCGTTCCAGCTGTTGCTTGGATAGGTTCTGGAGCAATGATATTAGCTGCGCTATTGCCAGCACATTCAATAAAATAAGTTCTTGAGATCATTGGATATCTCAATAGACTTTGTACTGAAAAATTCAAGGGCGTATCAACTAAACCATGAATACTTAATTGATGTTTCGAAGGATCAATCTCAGGCGTCCCATTATGACTTCGATCAAAGTGTAATCCACTAGGGGTAATGATTCCCTCTAACTTCTCAATAGGTGTCCTTGCAGATCCAGTACCTGGGGCTAAATCGCCATATG
>DAIQPR010000139.1:0-6551 GCA_036787315.1 Polynucleobacter sp.
AAATATTTGTTACAAGACCAAGACCACAAAATATTAAGCTACAAAAGCAGTTAATTGATTATTTTGCAGTAAATGGAGTGGGCTTTCCGGTAGTATCACTTCCTTTAATAGAGATAGTTCCTCATGGCGAACAATTTGAGGCTATTGCGATTCATCAGGCTTTAATTCAAACAGATTGGGTTAGTTTTGTAAGCCCGAATGCTTTCATGATGACCCATCAACTTTTAAAAAAGCACGAATTGGTATGTCCTAGCCATTTAAAAATTGCAGTTGTTGGAGGGGGTACTGAATCCAGTATTTTGCAATCAGGGTTGGCATTTCAACAAATTGTAAAACCTCTTGAATCAGGATCTTGGGATTCAGAGGGGCTTTGGGATGCTTTAACAAAAGCGCAGCCTAAATGGAATGATGTGAAGGTGGTGATGATTCATGGGGACGGTGGAAGAAACTTTTTAGCTGAAAAATTTGCTGATTGTGGAGCTAAAATCCAAGAGTTTTCAGTATATCGTCGGGATTGTCTATCTTTAGATGATCCTGCGTGGCAAGAGGTTGATGCGAATGAAAGTTCTATTTGGGTTTTTAATTCATCTCAAGCCGCTGAATTTTTAATCCAATGTTTACAAAAGTTAGACATCAATCCTTTTTTCTTAAAAAAACAATTGGCGATTGTCTCTCATCCAAGAATTTTAGAGAATGTTTTAAAGCTTGGATTTACTGAAACTAAATTGATAGAACCGGGTGATGAAAACCTGATGAAAGAGCTTCTTCATATTATTAAAACAGCATTATGATGTAACTCATGATATTAAAAAATATGGAAAAAGTTTCCCATGACTGAGCAAAATGAATTAACAAAAATTTCTAAAAGTCCATTTAGTATTGGGATTCAAGCAAGTGTTGCAGCTGTGATTATTTTTGTATTGATTTGGGGTGGTATTCGAATTAACACATTGAACCAAGATATTAAAAAAATCCAAGAAGCATCGCAGGTAAATACACAACAATTAATAAATTTCAATCAAATTTTAGGTCATGCTTTAGATATTCAAGCAGAAAGCGTAAGCCCATCACCTATTGATATTAAATCGTCTTTAGAGACTTTTGAAAAATTAAATAGCCTGATTCTTCATTTGGAATCTTTAAAAACCAGGATAAATGTTAATAATCAATCTGAGCTTTCTTTAGATCAGAAAACAACGAATGTTGAAAAAAAGTCAGCCTCTGGTGCAAATGCAGAAATAAGATGGTGGAGTAAAGTTGGCCATTATTTGATAAGTCCGCTTAAAGATTACTTTAATCAATTGATTAAAGTTCAAGTACTAGATTCCAACCTTGATCAATTAGCGATGACTGACTACAGTCAACAATTATTAAAACAAGAAATGGTTGTTAGAGGCTTAACTGCAAGAACTTTACTTTTAAATGGATTGTTAGTGCCTTGCAAAAATGAGGTTCAGCAAATAAAAGCTTCCATCGAAAAGAATTTTTTGCCAAACGACTCCAACACTCTTCAAGCGATGCAAGAGATTGACATTATTCTCAATAATATTCGTGATTTAGAAAAAAGATCTCTTCCAAATCAGAATAGTACTGGTGATAGAAAATAATGCGTTTAATTACTTGGTCCGCCTTCATAGCAATTTGTGCCGTAATCATATCGTGGCTTTTTGCTAACAATCATGGTCATGTAACCCTGTATTGGCAGACCTATCGAATTGATTTATCCATGAATCTATTCTTGATTTTAGGATTTGTTGGATTTTATTTAATTTTTAATTGTTTTAAATTTGTCTCTTTTTTAATTGAGCTTCCTGAGCGTGCAAAAAATTACAGGAAAAAGCATATTGAATTAAGAGCATTCCATGATTTACAACATTCTGTAGAACATTTGTTTGCAGGGCGATATGCAAAGTCATTGAAGTTCTCACAAGCGTCCATGCAATTTCATGGTACTGAACAAGTTAGCTACATGTTGGCTGCACAAGCCAGTCATCAGTTAAAACAATATGCTGAGCGGGATGAGTGGCTTGAAAAGATTAGTGAGGACCAATATAAATCTTCAAAATATATTTTAGAAGCACAGATGTTAATTGATCAGCGGCAAGCTCAAGAAGCTTTAGAGAGCCTTAGTCATATCCAAAAGAGTGGTGCGCGGCAGTTCTTAGTTCAGGCCTTGGCAATGCGTTCTCATCAAATATTGCAACAATGGCCTGAAGTTCTTCGAATTGCAAATAGCTTACTCAAGAAAAATTATTTACCAATTCCTTTGGGTAAAGCAAGAATTCAGGAAGCATTAACTCAATGGATTAAAAGTGGCCGAATTACTCAGTCAGAATTACATAAATTATGGGATGAGTTTGATGCAGAGTTCAAAACAAATTCACATTGGTTAAGATTATTTGCTCAGGGATTTATAGCCGTGGGAGACTTTCTTTTTGCAAAAAAGATTTTGGATCATACTTTAGATAATGGTGCAAATGAGGAGTTACTGAGTATTTATCCCTTATGTTCAGCTTCCACGAGTTCAGATGTTCTTGCTTTGAATTTAATTCAAAAAGTTGAGTCTTGGTTACAAAAAGAGCCAGCTCATCCTGCCTTGCATTTGGCATTAGGCCAACTTTGCCAACAAAGTAAGTTATGGGGTAAGGCAATTTCTAGTTACCAAAAAGTAATTGACTCTCCAAGGGCAAATCAGGAAATGATGTTAAAGGCACAGTTTGGCATGATGGGTGTTCACGAAGTTCTAGAGGATCATGAAAAAAGCGCAACACTTCAAAAAGAAGTATTGCGCTTAATGTTGAAATCACACCCGATTGTTTAGCGACCTTTAAAGCCTGACTTGCTAAAAGATTTAGTTGGCTTATCTCTTCCACCAAAACCTTCTTTAGGTTTTGTGAATCTTTGTTCAGATGTTTGAGATTTTACTTTTGGTTTTGCAGGAAATTCACCAAAAGGTTTTGCTGGGCTTTTTGAAAAACTTTCAGTTTTTGGACTTAATCTTTTAGCCTCACTGCGTTGACCTTTTCCGTATTTATTTTCTTTAGGTTCAAACGCCATTGGACTTGATGAGTCACTCACTGGGCGTGGCTTTGGAGCAGCAAAACTTGTAGTTTGCGGTTCTCTTTCTCTATTAGAGAAGCCTTGTCCTCCAGAGTTAGAGCGATTAGGGCCACGATTTCTACCACCGTCTCTACGATCTGATCGGCCACCACCTGATCTTCCACCAGGTCTTCCGCCACCACCTGATTCAGGTTTTTTCTGTGGCTCTAAACCAGGAATAATAGAAGGGGTCAGATTGTTTTGAGTAAATCTTTCAATACCACGAATTTTTACACGTTCACTGTGAAGTGCAATGGTAATTGCGATACCAGAGCGTCCAGCACGTCCAGTTCTACCAATACGATGGGTATAGTCTTCTGGCTTCATTGGTAAACCAAAGTTAATTACGTGACTGATTGTTGGAACATCGATACCTCTAGCTGCAACATCAGTAGCCACTAAAATTTTTGTCACGCCTTTACGAAGTGAATCTAGACGACGATTACGAACAGCTTGTGGCATTGCTCCGTGAAGGGCGCTTGCAGCGAAACCATCTGCTCTTAAGTTATCAGCAATATCTTCACTTTCAATTTGGGTACTTGCAAATACAACTGCTTGATCGAGTGAAGGATCAGATAACCAATGTCTTAAGATTTTGTGTTTATGTGAAACGCTATCTGCCCAATGCATGGTTTGGGTGATGTTAGTGTGAACATCACCTGCGTGAGCGAGTTCGATTCTTGTTGGTTCATTAACGAGTTCATTTGCCAACTCCATGATACGAGGTGCAAATGTTGCTGAGAACATCATCGTTTGTTCTAAGTTTTCACAACGTTGATGAATATTTTCAAGATCTTCTGCAAAGCCAAGATCAAGCATTCTATCTGCTTCATCCACAACTAAATGATTAACTTTATCAAGTCTAATTGCACGGCTATCATTTAAATCAATCAATCTTCCAGGTGTAGCTACAACTAACTGAGCACCTTTGAGTGAAGCTATTTGTTTACCATAAGGCATTCCACCCATGATTGTTGCAATACGAATTCCGCGTGTAAATTTCACGAGTTCAATTGCATCCGCTGCTACTTGTTGAGCGAGTTCACGTGTAGGGCAAAGTACTAATATTTGTGGTTCTGCTCTACCTGGTACAGGTTTTCCATTAGGATTGTCTGTGAGAATTTGATGAATCAAAGGTAGTAAAAAGGCAGCTGTTTTTCCGCTTCCAGTTTGGCTACTTACCATTAAGTCTCCACCCTCAATTGCGGCGGGAATAACTTTTTCTTGAACTGGGGTTGCATGTTCAAATCCCAAAGCATTTGTTGCTTCAAGAAGTGATGGGTGTAGGTTTAATTCTTTAAAAGTAATAGGCATATCATTTCCCCTGATGGGGATCTCCAAAGGTTGTTGTACCCTTAAAAAGGTACGGGTCGTCAAAAGGCATCGACCATCAACATGAGGAGTAGGCGCTTCCCTAAAACTTTGGAAGTATCCCTAAGGACTTGATTCGTCTACGTCTTAAAGACTTACAGACATACCTAAAAGGTAATTTGTGTCAGCAGTGCTGGGGACGATGAAATTACTACAGGACGGACTATAACATGATTTATCAGGGTTGTCCCTAATAATTTGTTATTTAATGAAATAAAGTCATTTTCCTAATATTTTTAGTAAGCGCTTGATATTGTTGCCATATGGTGGGTGAGCTAATTTTGTTCCAGCAATACTACTTAATCCAAAGCGCCCCATACTAGACAAAATAGGTTTGAAATGCGTGAAAGTATCAAACCCATGTTTTCCATGATAACTGCCCATACCACTAGAACCGATGCCCCCAAATGGTAAGTAGTGATTTGAGAAATGTAATAAGGTGTCGTTGATTGTTACTCCACCTGCACGCGTTTTACTCAATAGTGTTTGAAGTTTTGGAGATTGTTTACCAAACCAGTACATCGCTAATGGATTAGGTTTTGAGTTAATAAATTCAATCACTTCTTCTAATTGACCATATCCAATGATTGGAAGCAATGGTCCAAAAATTTCCTCAGTCATGATTTTCATGGAGCTGGTTGGTTCAATAGCAATTGCAGGCAAGACTTGAGCTGTTGATGCATCTTCAGTTTCTGACAAAGAAATAATTTGAGCACCTTTGTCGATGGCATCTTGTACTAAAAAGTCCCATCGTGCTTTTTGTTGTTCATCGATTGGATGAGTCAAGTTTGTTTGGTTTGCATACATTTTCTGATATGCGGTTTTTAAAGCATTGATTAAATCATTCCTTAAATCATGCGGTACAAGAATATAGTCTGGGGCAATACATGTTTGACCAGCATTAAAAAGTTTTCCATAAAGGATTCTTTCTGCGCAGTCCTTAATAGATGCTGAGCTATCAATAATTACGGGAGATTTACCGCCAAGTTCCAAAGTAAGGGGGGTAAGTTGTTCGGCTGCAGCTTTAGTCACTAGTTGACCTACTGCGGTACTTCCAGTAAACAATAAATGATTAAAAGGTAGGCCTGCAAAATATTCTGAGATTGTTGGACCGCCTTGAATAACGTTAATCTCAGTGGGGCTAAAGTATTGGGATATGAGTGTTGCTAAATATCCCGATGTTCTAGGAGATCTTTCAGAGGGCTTTAGCCAAACACTATTTCCCGCAGCAAAAGCAGAAATAATTGGAATTAACGATAAATTTAAAGGGTAATTCCATGGACTCATAATGCCAACAACACCTTTGGGTTCAGGTAGTAAGTAACTTTTTGTTGGTTTTAAATAATAAGGCGTTTTAATTTTTACAGGCTTTACCCATTGTTGGATATTCTTTAAAGCAAAAGAAGCTTCAAGTCGAATTGCAGAAATTTCAGCAATTTGCGTTTCTATAGGGTGCCTATATCCAAAATCGGCTTCAATGACTTTGCACAAATTTTCTTCGTTTTCATTTAGCATAGTCACTAAGCGCTGAATTCGTTCTTTACGAACTTCAACACTTGGATTCGGATCTAAAATGAAGGCTTGTTTATGTTGCTCTAAATCAAAAAATAAAGGGTTCATAAATATATTTTAACGATGAAAAAGGAAATTGAATGCAAAATCAGTTGATAACCCTTGGTGGTGGGTGTTTTTGGTGTTTAGAGGCCGTTTATCAGGAGTTAAATGGTGTTGAACAAGTTGTTTCTGGTTATGCAGGTGGATTTGTTGAATTTCCCGACTATGAATCAGTTTGTGAGGGTGTAACTGGTCATGCTGAAGTAGTTCAGATTCAATTTGATCCTTCACTCATTTCCCTACGTCAAATTCTAGAAGTTTTTTTTGTGATTCATGATCCTACTACTTTGAATCGACAAGGGCATGATGTCGGAACGCAATATCGATCAGTTATCTATTGTGAAGATGAACTTCAAATTAATACAGCTTTAGATGTTATTCAGGAACTAAAAGAGCAACAAGTTTATAAAGCACCTATCGTTACTGAGATTATGCTTGCCCCCACTTTTTATCCAGCTGAAGATTAT
>DAIQPR010000005.1:0-17291 GCA_036787315.1 Polynucleobacter sp.
AGGTAAGCGTCTTAGAGATGCGAATTATTCTTAAATTAGGAAAAACCAATAAATGGAAGGCTTACTACAAAAGGTTTTATCAAACCTCTTCAACAACGGCCCAAGTACTGTCTCCAAGTTTTTTCACCGGAAATGAATATACCCAATTTTGAGGGATACCACAGCTCCAATCCTTAGGACCATTTTGTATGAGGATGTTTGTTTGATTTTTTTCGTCAAAGTACAGATGGTAAGTTTTTCCATGGATTGGATTAAAACTAAACTTAGCCTGATGAACCATTTCAGTAGCATCTAATCTTGCTTGGAGAGCTTTAGCTTGTTTCATCAAAACATTAGCCTGCTCCATAATCCGCTCATATTCTAATTGAGCGTTTTGCCTTGCAATATTGACCGCTTTATCTTTTTCTTCAACAACTTTGATAGGTGCGAAGACAGGAGCACTGACCTCCATCGGATACTCTATAGCAGCATGCCTTGCTGGATCAGTATCTTCAATACGCATTTGCACCCTCTCAAATCATCAATATATGACTATTATCATCAATTTTTAAGAAAAGTGCTGAGGTACTTACTTATTTGAAAATTGTTCTTTTAAGCTAATAATAAAATCCCGTCAGCTGCTTTTGCACCTAATCCATCTTCAAAAACAAAAATTGGATTAATTTCACACTCAATTATTCGTCCTTGAAAACTTAAAATAAGTTGAGAAAAAGAAACCATGATTTCTACTAAGGTATCAACATCATATTTGGGTTTACCTCGGTATCCATTTAAAAGAGGCCAAATTTTTAAGTTCTGCAACATATTCAGAGCCTCTTGTTTAGTTAATGGACCATTACATAATAATCTAAGGGTGGTATCTTGAATGAGCTCAGATGTAATTCCGCCATATCCAACAAGAATAGCAACTCCAAGGGGGTCTTGAATCATTCCAAGCATGATCTCTAAACCACTGTGTATCTGCTCTTGAATTAAGAATTGATTGATATGTAGCCCAGTTTTTTCCTGCACCGTAAGCTGCATATTTTCAATAACTGATGGAATATTCTTTACAGGTACATTAAGTGCTACACCACCAACCTCTGTCTTATGTAAGATTTCTTTAGATAGGATTTTTATTACAACTTCAGATCCAAGATGATTAAATTGTTCCTCATCTATTACCGGTGAATGAATGATTAAATCTTCAACTATTGGAATACCGAATTTTTTAAATAACTTTTTCGAATCGTTTTCATTGAGTGCTCCATGTACCTGGTCATACTCAGAAATATCAATGGATTGCAAAGGCTCTACAATTTCTAGCGATGTAAGATCTGAAGTACTATTTTTCAATAAGCTAGAAAGTGCGATGGCACAACTTTCTGGCTGGCTAAATGTTGGAATACCTAATTGCGTCATGATCTCGACCGCTCTTGGCGCATGAGGACTTACATACGCAAGAATTAATTTATTACTTGATTGCAGTGAATCTTTTACAGCCTCAGCCATTAATTCAGGCCGACTAACGCTTGAAGAACCTAAGATTAATATCAACACATCATAACTTGGGCTCTCAAGCAAAGCTTTAATTGCTCCTTTTAGAATTTCTGGCTTTAATCCTGCTAAGGTTAAATCAAATGGATTTCTATCTAAAACTGCCTGATCACCGAGATTTAAATGCGATAACTTTTCGATCGTACTTTCATCAGGCCCTGGAAGATTAAATCCCTTTTCTCCAAGACTGTCAGCAATTAAAGTTCCCGCCCCTCCCGTGGAAGTTAAAACAGCAACCCTATTACCCGTTAAGGATTTTCCAGATCCAAGAGCAATAGGAATATCTAAAAAATCTGCGAATTGATTTGCTCGAATAACACCAACTTGACTAAAAAAATCATCATAAATTTGATCAGATCCTGCAATTGCACCTGTATGTGAAACAGCAGCCTTCATTCCAGCTTCAGACTTGCCCACCTTAAAAACGACTATAGGTTTGCCGGCTTTTCTGGCTCGAATAGCAGCCTCTCGAAACTGCTGAGGATGACGAATGCTCTCAATATATAAAAGAATAATTTGTGTTGAAGAATCTTCCACAAAATAATCTATAAAATCCGCCAAACTTAAATCTGCCTCATTACTTGTAGCTACAAGTTTGGATAATCCAATACCTCTTGCTGCTGCTCGGGAAAGTAAAGCACCTAATACACCTCCACTTTGAGAGACTAAGCTCACATTACCTTTAACTAAATTATCGATTGCTAAAGCACCACTTGGTGAGAGAGTTATTTGATCAACAATGTTAACCATACCCATAGTATTAGGTCCAAGTATCCTCATCTTTCCTGCGGCAAGAATTAATTCTTGTTGTTTCTGTAATCCTTCAGGTCCAGTTTCAGCAAATCCACTAGTTAATACAATAGCAACAGGTGTATTGATATTGGCTAATTCTTGAACAGTTTTTATCGCAAGATCTGTGCCAACCAGAATAATTGCCACATCTGGAGTTTCAGGAAGTGACGCGATGTCAGGATAACATTGCAAGCCGGCTATCTTATCTACCTTTGGATTAACTGGAAAAATCTTTCCACTATATTTATTTTTTTGTAAATAAAAAATAGGTTTCCCAGCAGTTTTTTGAGGATCGGTTGATGCCCCAATAACTGCAATGCTTTTAGGCACCATTAAACAACTGATGGCACGATTCATTTTTTATCCATTTTTAGCTTGTGCAGCTTTTTGTAAAAAAGCTTCAACTGCATTTCTATGCTCTGTAGTGGTATAACAAATACCTTGAGCTTGAGCACCACTAGCAAAAATATTATGCGCCGGCGTTTCAAAGCTTTGGTTTAAGATTGTTTTACTCAAAGCTAATGCTGCAGCCGAACCTTTTGAAAATTCACGTGCCCATTCCTGAGCCTCTGCAACTAAGTTATCAGTAGTAGCTAGTCTGTCAACAATACCTAAATTTAAAGCTTCTTCTAGATCAACTTTTCTACCAGAAAAAATGAGTTCTTTTGCCTTAGAAAGACCAACTCTTCTTGGTAAAAAATACATACCCCCACCATCAGGAATAATTCCGCGAAGAATATAGGACCAAGCAAAATTAGCATCTTTGCTTGCCATAATAAAATCACAAGCCAATGCAGTATCTGCACCCAAGCCAGCAGCAGGTCCATTGACAGCTGCTATAGTGGGTTTAGGTAAATCATATAACAAAGCTATCGCATGATGTACGCGCAATTGGCGACGCCATCCATTAATCGCTAATTCCCCAGAAGGTGCGCTTAAACGCTTTTCCATTCCAGAAATATCACCGCCAGCACAAAAGCCTTTCCCCTTACCTGTTAAGACTAATGCACGAATAGATACTTCAGTTGCAATATATTCCAAAGCTTCTATAAATTCAGAGCGCATTTGATCATTCATTGCATTGCGCTTTTCTGGGCGATTCAATGAAAGGGTTGCAATACCATCCAATACTTCTAATTCAATCTGTTCAAAATCCATGCTATTCCTATTAATGTTAATCAGCTTTAATGTTTGCTTTTTTTATTACTTCTTTCCAACGAACTTCTTCGCTCTTTACAAATTTACCAAATTCTTCAGGAGTACCTGCGCTCGTAACAAGACCCTCATTTTCTAATCTGTCTTTGAACGATTTGGTTTGAATTGCTTTTTTAAATGCTAAATTTAATTTTTTTATAACATGGGCCGGTGTTCCTCCAGGAGCAAAAATACCATACCAACTAGCAGCAAAATAATTCTGAATACCTGACTCAGCAACCGTTGGTAAATTAGCTAATAAACCTGAGTTCGAACGATTTAAAGTTGTAACTGCAAGAGGTCTTAATTTACCCGCCTCAATCTGAGCACCAACTGCAGAAGCCGTTGCGAACATCATATCAACTTGTCCACCAATTAAATCTGTCAACGCAGGACCAGCGCCTTTATAGGGCACATGAATTAATTTTCCACCTGTTTGAATATTGAATAATTCTCCTGCTAGATGCGCTGAAGTCCCACTTCCTTGAGAGGCATAACTCAGAGTTCCTGGTTTGTTTTTCGCGGTATTTATTAAATCTTGAATTGTTTTAAAGGGGCTATTCGCAGAAACTACTAAAACATTAGGCGATACCCCAATAAGAATCACAGGAGAAAAATCTTTTTCTTGAGAGTAAGGTAATTTTTCTTTTAAATAAGGATTTACAGCATGTGCAAATGTGGCAATGACTAATGTGTAACCGTCGGGTGGGCTCTTAGCCAATGCATCAGTTCCAATAACAGTGCTTCCACCTGGTTTATTCTCAATAATGATAGGCTGCTGTAAGTCCTCACTCATAATTGAGCCTAGCGTTCTAGCAACTAAGTCAGTTCCGCCGCCAGGAGAAAAAGGTACGATTATTTTTATAGGCCGATCTGGATATTGTGCAAAAGAAACTAAAGAGATTCCAAAACAAAAAAACAAAAGACACCCAAAAACTTTGAGTGTCTTCATCAATGTTTTAAATTTCATCGAGATTTATTACAAAATAACCGAGAATAGATTCAAGAAAAAATCGTATTAAACAATCTTTATCACTAAGTCTGGTAATTTTTGAATCTGACAACGTATTACATCTCCACGAACAACAGGACCAACATTTTCTGGAGTTCCTGAATAAATAATATCCCCTGGAAATAGTTCGTTTGCTTCAGATAACTTTGCAATTTGCTCTGCGACTGACCAAATCATCATGTTTAAATCAGCTTTTTGCTTTACAACACCATTAACAGATAACTCAATATTTCCCTCTTTAAAATGTCCAACCTTTGATACTGGGAATAATGGTCCAATGGGAGCTGAATGATCGAAGGATTTACCAATTTCCCAAGGTTTTTTTTGATCCCCCATCGCTCTTTGCAAATCTCTTCTTGTCATATCTAAACCTAATGCGTATCCCCAAACATGATCAAGCGCTTTTTCCACGGGAATATCTTTACCACCAATGTGAATCGCTGCCACCAACTCAACTTCATAATGATAATTTTTGGTTAAGGTTGGATAGGGGTGATCTACCACTGTATTAGGTGCGACATATTGAATCGCATCTGTCGGCTTTTGAAAGAAAAATGGCAGCTCACGAGTTGGATCTGAACCCATTTCTCTGGCGTGAGCAGCATAATTTCTACCAATACAATAAATTCTTCTTACTGGGAAAAGTGCTTTTTGATCTGCAATTGGAATTGCAACTCGGGGAAGTGAAAAAATGGTTTGTGATTCAGTAGTTTGAGCTTGAACTGATTGGACAGTTGACAAACCAACTGCAGTACCTAGCCCAAGCTTAATCGCATCCCTTCTTGAAACTTCATTTTTATTCGCCATAAAAAGTCTCCTTTTCTATCTCTTTGCATTTATTTTTCTTAAGCTTAATGATAAACCACTCTATCATTGAAAGGGTACAGAATGTTTCCCTCAATGGGAAATTAAATTAAAGAATGTAATAAAGGAATTTGACTTTATGGAATATGTAAAAATAATAGTTGATTACCTTATTCGAAGAGTTGATCACCATTCTTTTTGTCTAAGTTATATATAAGGACTAATGTCAACATCTCAACAAAATCATTGTTATCACTGTAATACTGTTGCTGAAGATGATTCTTGCATAAGGCAAGACTTAGGTGGTGTTTCTTATAATTTTTGTTGCTCAGGATGCCTGGCAATTGCTTTAACCATTCATTCTGAGGGTCTAGATATGTTTTACGCTAGACGATCTCAAGTTAACTCTAAACCTTCAATTGATCTTCTTAATAATGTAATACCAGATAGACTTTTAGCCTATAACGATAACTCTTTGTCTCATCGATTTATACGCCCTACGGATGAAACTCAATTATTTGAAACAACTCTACGTCTAGAGAAAATTAGATGCGCTGCATGTGTATGGCTATGCGAACAACACCTTCTAAAACAAAAGGGTGTGACAAGTATTCATATCAATTATGTTACACAAAAAGCAAAAATTATCTTTAACCCCCAAATAACGAATTTGGCACAACTTATTTTTGAAATTGAACGTATTGGTTATGAAGCCTGGCCTTATGAATCATCTTTAAGTGCAGATAACGCAAAAAAAGAACGTAGAAATTTACTCAATAGAGTTGGAGTTGCTGCTCTAGGAATGATGCAAGTGATGATGTATGCCTGGCCTTCCTATGTTAAAACAGGTGATTTAACACCTGAATTTTCTTTATTGCTGAATTGGACTAGTTGGCTACTAACCTTGCCAGTCATTCTCTACTCATCTAAACCAATTTTTCAATCAGCATGGCATAGTGTTCGTTTTTTTACTAAAAGCAGACAATTAAACATGGATGTGCCTATTGCACTTGCACTTGGCCTATCTTTCATTACCGGAACCATCAGTACCATTCTTCAAAATGGTCCCAGTTACTTTGACTCCCTTACTATGTTCGTGGCTTTTGTATTACTCGCTAGATATTTTGAACTTTTAGCTCGACAAGATGCTCTTAGTGGTGCTGAAGCACTGGCAAAGCAATTACCTGCAATTTGTGAAAAATATATAAATTATTCACAGGATAGTAAAACCAAATCTATCCCGGTTGTTCAATGCCAATTAGGCGATATTATCCGAGTCTCTCCTGGCGAAATTATCCCAGTTGATGGAACGCTAATTAATTCAAGCAGTGCGGTAGATGAATCACTATTAAGTGGTGAATCCAAACCTATTAATAAATATGCTGGAGACCCGGTTTATGCAGGCTCATATAATCAACAAAATCCAATTAATATCATCGTTCAAGCGATGGGACAGTCAACTAGAATAGGCGGCATAGCATCCCTCCTTGACCAAGCCCTAAGCACAAAACCATTTCTACTCAGTAAGTCCGAAAAATGGGCTGGTTACTTTGTCATTTTCTTGGTTGTGGCAGCGATATTCTCAAGTGGATTTTGGTTATTAGTCGACTCAAGTCGCGCTTGGAATGTTCTTGTAGCAGTTCTAGTTGCAAGTTGCCCATGCGCTTTATCTTTAGCTATACCAACTGCTCTGACGGCATCACAAGGCACGGCTGCCCAAATGGGTCTTTTGATTGTTCGAGGACACATGATGGAAAGCTTAACGAAAGTAAGCGACGTAATTTTGGATAAAACAGGCACGATTACTTTAGGAAAACCAAAGTTAATTGAAGTTATTAATCTTCGAAATGATTATTCTTATGAAACTGCTCTTGCAGTTGCTGCAGCAATGGAAGAGGGACAAAAACATCCTCTAGCAAATGCCATATTAGAGGCTCAACAATCAAAGAACATCAAGCCTATTACTTTAAAAAATCCTGTAATGAATGAGATAGGTAAAGGCCTGCAAAGTGGTCATTTTCGTCTTGGAAATTCTACATTTATAGGCACGGATCATGTCGCAAAAGAGGGTCTATATGGTCAAGTTCATTTAGCGGATGATGAAGGCTTAATTGCAAGTTTTATTTTCCTAGATGAAAGCCGTCCAGGTGTTCATGATCTTTTGTCACAGTGTTCTCAAAAAGGCATCACAGTACACTTAATTTCTGGGGATGATACGAACACAGTTAAATGGTGGGCAAACCAACATAAGATTGATCATTACAGAGGATCCTTTACTCCAGAGGATAAATATAATTACGTCCAAGATCTTCAAAATGAAGGTCGATTTGTGTTGGCAATTGGGGATGGTGTCAATGATGCCCCCCTTCTAGGAAGTGCTAACGTCTCTATTGCAGTCGGCTCTGGAGCACCTTTAGCTAAAGCTGGTGCGGATGGTATCTTAACCACTTATTCATTAGCGCCCCTTGCAAAAATCTTTAAGTTAGCCGATAAAACTCAATCGATTATCCGTCTTAATTTACTTTGGGCATTTTTATACAACGTAATCGCTATACCAGTTGCAATGATGGGATGGATTAATCCATGGATTGCAGGTATTGGAATGTCACTATCTTCTTTATTAGTGACATTAAACGCCTGGAGACTGAGAAAAGAGTAGACTTATCTTCATGGAAAGCTTATTTATTTTAATTCCCCTGTCATTAATTCTCATTGTATTTATAGCCTGGATTCTTCATTGGGCCATTAAAAATGATCAATTTGAGGACCTCAAAGGTCCAGGAGAATCTATCTTAATGGATGATGACTCTCCAAAACATCCATAGTTCTCATTAAATTTGACAATTAAATGATTGTTCTATTTAATTAAGTTGTAAAAAATAAAGTTCATAGTTAATAACGATTTGATTTAAATCAAATCGTATTGCACCGCAATAACTGAAAATCACTAATGTAAACATTTTTTGCATTTTGTTTGTCAACCTGAAGGAGAAACCATGGGACTTACCGTGGCTAAAAGTAATCAAGATCAATTCAATTACAAAGTAGTAAGTCAATTTGCAATCGTTACCGTTTTATGGGGTATCGTTGGCATGCTCGTGGGTGTGATATTGGCTGCTCAATTAGTTTGGCCTGAAATCACATTTAATATCCCTTGGTTAAGTTATGGACGCTTGAGACCTCTCCATACAAATGCTGTTATTTTTGCATTTGGAGGTTCTGCTTTATTTGCAACTTCTTACTATGTAGTTCAAAGAACTTGCCAAGTCAGATTATTTAGCGATAAGTTGGCAGCATTTACCTTTTGGGGTTGGCAAGCAGTGATCGTTGCAGCTGCAATTACATTACCTTTAGGAATCACAACATCAAAAGAATATGCTGAATTAGAGTGGCCAATCGATATTTTGATCACAATTGTTTGGGTGGCTTATGCAATTGTGTTTTTTGGCACAATTATGAAGCGTAAAACAAAACACATTTACGTTTCAAATTGGTTTTTTGGTGCTTATATTCTGACGATTGCTATGTTGCATATCGTGAATAATCTTGAAATGCCAGCAGGCCTATTTAAATCATACTCTGCTTATGCAGGTGCTCAAGATGCCATGATTCAGTGGTGGTATGGACACAATGCGGTTGGCTTCTTTTTAACAACAAGCTTTTTAGGAATGATGTATTACTTTATTCCTAAGCAAGCTGAAAGACCGATTTATTCTTATCGTTTATCAATTGTCCACTTTTGGGCTTTGAACTTTACTTATATGTGGGCAGGACCTCATCATCTTCAACACACTTCCCTTCCAGATTGGACTCAATCATTAGGTACTGTTTTTTCTATCATCTTATTAGCCCCTTCATGGGGAGGCATGATCAACGGAATCATGACTTTGTCAGGTGCATGGAATAAATTAAGACAAGATCCTATTCTTAAGTTTATGGTAGTTGCTCTATCTTTTTATGGAATGTCTACTTTTGAAGGATCTATGATGTCTATTAAGACGGTTAACAGTCTTTCACACTACACAGATTGGGTTATTGGACACGTTCACTCTGGGGCTTTAGGTTGGGTTGCAATGATTTCAATTGGATCAATGTACTATCTCATTCCACGCCTCGTTGGACAAAAAGAAATGTTTAGTACTAAATTAATAGATGTTCATTTTTGGATAGCAACGATTGGGGTTGTGATTTATATCGCTGCAATGTGGATTGCTGGAGTAATGCAAGGTTTAATGTGGAGAGCATTTGAGCCTGACGGTACATTAACTTACTCTTTTGTTGAGGGAGTTAAAGCTACTTTCCCGTTCTATGTCATACGATTACTGGGTGGACTATGTTTCCTCAGCGGTATGATAATCATGGCCTATAACGTATTTAGAACTGTATCTAACAAAAAGTTTATTGATGCGGTCATCCCACAAACTTCTGTAAGCGCTCATTAAGGAGAAGAATATGGCAGATCAACATCGATTTTTTTCTCACGCAACTTTAGAACGTAATGTAGGTTGGTTAATCGTTGCCACAATATTTGTGGTAGCAATTGCAGGCTTAGTTCAAATTGTTCCATTATTTTTTCAACACTCAACAACTGAGCCAAGCCCTGGTGTAGTTCCATACTCTGCGCTTAGGCTTGCGGGAAGAGATATATATCAAAGAGAAGGTTGTTTAGGATGCCATTCTCAACAAATTAGAACTTTACGCTCTGAGGTGGAAAGATATGGTCCTTACTCTTTAGCAGGTGAGTCAGTCTATGATCACCCTTTCCTTTGGGGAAGCAAACGTACAGGTCCAGATTTAGCTAGAGTAGGTGGCCGATATTCTGATGCATGGCATCAAGTTCATCTGAATAATCCAAGATCAGTGGTACCAGAATCTAATATGCCAAGCTATCCATGGCTTGAAAAAAATATGGCTGATAAAAATACTATTCAAGCTCACATGACAGCTTTACGCAGACTCGGTGTTCCCTATACAGATGAACAAATCGCTAATGCTCCAAAAGAACTTGAAGGCAAAACTGAAGCTGATGCTTTAATTGCTTATCTTCAAGGTTTAGGTACTAATCGCAGATATATGCCTTTAGAAGAATTGGAATCAAAATAATCGAGCTCAATATGCAAGAATTGATCCCATACCTTTCAGCATTCTCAACAATTATTGGAATAATTTTTTTCTTAGGAATTGTTTGGTGGGCTTGGTCTGCAAAACAAAAATCCGCCAATGAGGAATCATCCAGACTTCCCTTTGAACTTCCAGATGAATTTAGCAAGGATAAATCATGAGCGACTTCTTTAACTCCGGTTGGAGTATCTATATCTCAATTGTTACGCTGATTGGTATTGCATGTTGTATTTGGCTTTTATTTAGTCAACGTAGCATCACCGTAATACGAACAAAAGATGGTTCAATTTCAGCGGATACTGGACACGTTTGGGACGAGGATCTTAGAGAACTTAATAATCCATTACCACGCTGGTGGATGATTATGTTTTTACTCTCCTGCATATTCGCACTTATTTACCTATTTGTTTTTCCTGGATTAGGCTCAAATCCTGGTTATTTTGACTACTCTACTCAGGGAGATTTAAAAAAATCTTTAGTTAGCGCGAATAATGAACTAAAACCTGTTTATGCAAAATACATGGGAATGAGTGTTGAAGATGTTGCTAAAGATCCTCAAGCAAAAATTATGGGGCAGCGTTTATATTTGAACTCTTGCGCCCAATGCCATGGCTCTGATGCTGGTGGGTCAAAAGGCTTTCCGAACCTAACGGATGGTGATTGGTTATATGGCGGATCTCCTGAAAATATTAAAACCACTATTACCAACGGTAGAGGTGGCGTAATGCCTTCTTTTGCTCAACTTGGTGAAAAAGACCTTGTTAATGTCGCAAACTACGTAAGAAACTTATCAGGCTTACCCGCTGACAGCATCAAAGTTGCCCAAGGTGAAGCTATTTTTAAAGCGAATTGTGTAGGTTGCCATGGCTCAGATGGTAAAGGTAATATTATTGTAGGTGCACCTAACTTAACAGATAAAGTCTGGTTATACGGTGGATCTCAAGCAACGATTCTAGAAACATTAACTAAAGGTCGCCAAGGAATGATGCCTGCTCAAGATAAAGTTTTAAGTCCTGAAAAGATTCATCTTTTGACTGCCTATGTTTGGGGTCTTTCAAATACTAATACATCGGCTAAATAGGCGTGCCTGAGACATCATCTATTGGTGGAAAACCTGTCCCTATCGAGGTAATTGAGGAATCTCTCTACGAGATTCGAAATAAAATTCATCCTCGCTCCGTAAGTGGTATTTTCGCAAAATGGAGAATCATATTAGTCATTCTTACCCAAGCCCTTTTTTATGGATTGCCTTGGTTATCTTGGAATGGTCGTCAAGCCGTTCTCTTTGATTTAGTCCAAAGAAAATTTTATATTTTTGGTCTCGTTCTATGGCCACAAGATATTATTTATTTAACTCTTTTACTCATCATTTCAGCACTTTCTTTGTTTCTATTTACAGCAGTCGCCGGTAGACTGTTTTGTGGATATGCCTGCCCGCAAACTGTTTATACAGAAATTTTTATGTGGGTAGAACGCAAAATAGAAGGTGATCGATTTGCGCGCATCAAACTCGATAATGAAAAATGGCCTTGGAGCTTCAAAAAAATACGCCTTAAATTAGCTAAACATTTTGTATGGCTATTTATAGCGTTTTTTACAGGCTTTACGTTTGTAGGGTACTTTACCCCAATTCATGTTTTATCAGACAAATTAATTCATTTCACTTTAGGTCCTTGGCAAACATTTTGGCTCTGTTTTTATGGCTTTGCCACTTGGGGCAATGCCGGATTTATGCGTGAGCAAGTTTGTAAATATATGTGCCCATACTCCCGTTTTCAAAGCGTTATGGTTGATAAGGATACTTTCGTAGTTACTTACGATAGGATAAGAGGCGAGCCAAGAGGAAGTAGAAATAAATCAACTGACCATGCTGCCCTAGGTTTAGGGGATTGCGTTAATTGCAGTATTTGTGTTCAGGTCTGTCCCACAGGGATAGATATTAGGGACGGTCTACAGTATATGTGTATCGGTTGCGGTGCTTGTATAGACGCTTGTGATCAAGTCATGGAAAAAGTAAATTATCCTAAAGGATTAATTCGCTACACTTCAGAAAACGCTATGCAAAATAAGGATGCTCATCCGAGTATCTTTAAGCGAATTTTTAGGCCTAGGGTAATTGTTTATTCAGCGATTATCGGTATTTTGATTTCATTATTTTTGTTCTCTCTAGTTACCCGTAATCCTCTAAGAGTTGATGTGATGCGAGATCGTGGGGCTCTTGCTCGTGAAGTGGATGGTATACGTCTAGAAAATATCTACAGGATACAAGTCATGAACTCTTCAGAATTTCCTATGAAGGTTTCCTTGAAGGCAAAAGGTTTAGATGATTTAAAAATTCTCAATTCTCAAGGTCGCGAAATTGATGAAATTGAGATTGCACCGGCAAGTAATCAATTAATGCCGATTAAAGTTAGTACGATGATCGGATCTAGTGAACCTGGAAATTATCCAATTCACTTTGATATTGAAGCACAAGAATTTGTTGGCAATAAGATCTTAATTAGAAAGCGACATGAGAAGTCGACTTTTATTATCCCTCGTTAGCATTTGTGAATAGGAGATAGTCAGATGTCAGAACATGAAATGAATCGTCCGTGGTGGCGCCATCTATGGCCTTGGCTATTAATGAGTGGCCCAGCACTTGCAATCGTTGCTTGTGGAATTACAATTTGGTTAGCTTTCAATTCATATCCTGACCAAGCTATACGTCAAGGTATTGTGAAGCAAGGTTTAAAAATCGAACAGGTCAAAAAATGAGATATCGATTTTTAATTTGGATACTTTGGCCATCTTTCTTAGTCTCAATTATGGCTGTTGGGTTTCTTTTTAGCGTTATTACCCCGGAAGATGTTGTCTTTTTTGGACATCATCCAGATATTTCAGACGAGGGAATTTATACCTTATGCTTCCTAACTATATGGCTATTTTGTGCTTTATCGAGCACTCTCTCACTTTACATCATTCCAGGTATCAAACCGATTGAAGAGAAAAAAATCGATAAGCATTTAATCTAAAAGCAAGTGAAATTAGAGTACCTATTTTTGAACACTTACCTTAAGATTGATTATTCAATTCTATTTTGTAAGTTTTTCTAATGCTCACTATAAGCCTATTAATTGGTGTCTTTTTAGCTGCTCTCTTAAACGGTTGGCACTGTGCATTAATGTGTGGAGGTATTGCAGCATTGATGGAAAAACCATCAACTCATCCATTAAGCTTCACAAATCCATCGAAAATCTTTCAACAACAATTGATTATGCATTTAGGGCGTATTACAAGTTATGCCATTCTTGGTGGTATAGCTGCCTTTATAGGAATCCAGCTTTGGCAACAAGAAATCGTTGCAATTCAAAGACCCCTATTTCTAATTACTTCTTTACTACTCATTTACATGGGAATTGAATTATTGCGTAAAAAATCCAATAGTAATCATTTTCTTAATTCGATTTTTGGAAAAAAGCTGGGCCACTTGTGGTCAAATTATTTAGGAAAGTTGGGTAGTTCCCCAAAAAGATGGTTTAGTGGAATGCTTTGGGGGCTAGTGCCTTGCGGCTTAATTTACAGCGTTCTTCCTCTAGCGTTTTTATCAGGGAATGTTCTAACTGGTTTTTTGATCATGTTTACTTTTGGCCTTGGAACACTGCCTAACCTTCTTATGATTTCAAAAATATCTGGCTTTATCGCTCAAGTAGGAAGATATCCTTGGGTTAAATATATTGCAGCAACTATATTTATTAGCTCAGGGGTATTTGGGATTTATAAAGCCTGGACATTACCTCTAAGCCTTCTCAAAGAAGGTTTTTGCTTTTCTTAAACAGTGTGATTAGGGCTTAATATACGCGTATCCATTTTTAAACTGTAAATCCGCAATGCGAACAACACCTGAAGGTGTGTAATCAGCTTCAAGAATAAATTGATTTTTATTCAAGCCACGGTTCTTGATTGTGATTTCACAAACTTCAAAAATAACTCCACGTGACTTCAAAGCACTCACTAAAGGAGCATACTCAACATTATTTTTTTTATCCTTAGCACCATCCATCAACAAATCCACGCCATCGGCATGCGTAACCACAATAATTTTTGTACTTGGAGAAACATCTAAATGGTTTCTAATATTTCTGAGCCCTTTTAGACCTTGCAATTGAGCATCATCAATGTGATAAACAACATTAGTAGTCTTATCATTTTGTGATTGTGCAAAGGTGTTGGTAGACAAAATTGACATAATGGTCAACAAAAAAATGAACCATATACGAACTCTATTCATAATTAACTTCTTTCTTAAGGTGCAGAATAACCCCAATTATTGGAGACGCCTTGAACATGTGGATGATTTATCTTAACAGACTTAATTGTCTTCACATCTCGCAAATACTTTGCAACGATGTCCCAAATAGGCTCCCCACCAATTTCTCTTGATGCTTCTGAAACAGGCGCCCATCCTGCTACTTTATAAAGCTTACTGGCTTGTATAAGCTCACCATTGAGTCTCATTTCGGAAATTCTATTTCCCATAGAAGCGTTAGGATTAATCGCATACTTCAATCCCCCTACTCGAACCATATCTCCACCTTGCTGATAGTAGGGATCGGGATTAAATAAATTATCTGCCACATCTTCTAAAATAGTTTTTATCGTTTCTCCAGAAAGCATATTTACTGTAGTGTAAGGATATGTAATTGCCGTCTGATTCATTAAATCCTCAACAGTGATTGGCTCACCCGGTAATAATGTTGTTCCCCATCTAAATCCTGGTGAAAATGTAATCTGAGCATCTTTTTGAACCATTAAAGCATCCAATAAAACCTGATCAAAACTTCCGTTAAAGTTTCCGCGACGATATAACAGGTCATGATTGACGGCTAACTTCTCATTTAATTTTGCTTCAAAGGGCTTCCTAATGTTTTCAATTAAATGAGACATCTTTGGATCTTTAGGAATCAAATTAGAAAATACTGGTAATAATTTATATCGGTAATCAACGAGTTGACTTCCCTTAATTTCAACATCTAGTACGCCTAAATATTTTCCGTTAGAGCCAGCATTAGTGACTAAAGTCACACCTCCAGGATTTTTAACAACTACTGGTTTAGGGATGCCATCATGTGTGTGGCCTCCTAAAATAAAATGTATGCCTCTAACCCTCGACGCAAGCTTTAAATCTACATCCATTCCATTATGAGATAACAAAACGACTAACTTAGCACCTTTACTTTTGACTTCATTAATCACTTTTTGTAAATTCTCTTCTTGAATTCCAAAGGTCCAATTAGGCGTAAAGTAGGAAGGGTTTGCAATTGGTGTATACGGAAAAGCTTGGCCAATGATTGCCACTAATATCCCATTTTGATTTCTTAGGGTATAGCTTGGAAATACATCATCACCAAAATCTGCGGTCTTAATATTTTGTGCAATAAAATCAATTTTGTTATAGAGATCACCTTGAACAATTTCTAGTACACGCTTTTCACCATAAGTCATCTCCCAATGAGCTGTCATTACATCTACACCAAGAGCAAGTGAGGCATCCACCATATCCTGTGCTTTACTCCACAATGCTGTCGCAGAACCTTGCCATGTATCACCACCATCTAACAACAATGCGTTAGGCCTCGAGACCTTTAATTGTTTTACCAAAGTAGCTAAATAAGAAAATCCTCCCATTCGACCATAAGTCTTAGCAGCCTCAGCAAAATTTAAGCTCGTAAATGCATGTGCAAATCTAGAGCCAACTTGAATACCGTTTTCTTTTAAAAAATACTCATTGACAAGATGTGGCGATTTTCCAGACTGAGAACCAATACCAATATTGATACTCGGTTCACGAAAATGAATGGGTAATAACTGAGCGTGACAATCTGTGAAATGTAATAAATTGACATTTCCAAATTTAGGCAAATCATACAAAGAGGATGCACTTCGTTGTGCCAAGGTGAATTCAGAATGAAGTCCTAATCCACCTGCTGATGCAACTGCAAGAGTTTTAAGAAACTCTCGTCGATGTATAGTCATAAGAAAAATTCCTATTGATTAACAGGAGAATTAGGATCCAAGAGTAATGCCATTACATCTTGAATTTGTTTTTCATTTAATAATTTAAAATGACCAAACCGTGGCATATTGCTACAAATATTGTAGGCCTTAGAGTTATTTATGCGATTCCATGTATAAGTGATTACCTCTTTTGAGTAACCTCTGTTTTTTCCATAATTCCAAAGACTTGGGCCAATATTGCCATAAGATAACTCTTTTTTATTGATTTCATGACAGTTATAACAACCACCTCCAATTACTGTTTGTGGTGAGTCTGTCCATGTTGCCCCTCGACCACTTTGCGCTATTGCCTCTCCACTTTTCCAATCACCAATATAAATTCCATCTGAAGGTTGTTGTATGGACTTCATATTTTGTTGCTCAAGTTCTTTGGCTTTATTTGCTCCAGCCTTGGAAAGAAGAAATTTTTGATCTGAGCATAACTTTTGTGTTGGATCTTGATCGATTCGATCCATTCCTGCAATTCCCTCAGATCTAAAGCTCCTACTCATCATTTCATTAAACTCTTTTTGGCTAGGGAGTTGCTGCCCTACACAAATTCCTTGAGCAGCAAAAAATTCAAGAATCAAAAGAAAAATGATTTTTTTTATTGAAAAATAATTGCGCATAAATTTCATGAAATTATCTCTTAAGGCCTGGTGTCTGAATAACTCCGCCATTAGCGTTTCTAGCCATAAACATTGATACTGCAATTGTAAAATCTGAACCATAAATTGGATATGGGAAACGCTGCTGTCTTAAACAATCATTAATGCGTTGTTGCATCGTCCAAAAT
>DAIQPR010000005.1:17301-28602 GCA_036787315.1 Polynucleobacter sp.
CACTAGAGACGCGGTATGCAGGCCAAAATCCCCACCCTGCAATAGCACCTTCCTGAGTTGTTAAATTAGGTAAATCTTGGAGCCTGATTCTGCGACCAGGCACGCTATGACAAGAAGCACAAGAAAAGTCATAAGGCCCACCTTGAAAATTAAAAGCTTTCTTACCCATTTCATACATAGCTTTTTCTTTAGGATGGTTAATACTAACATTTACTTTTTGTCCTTTTGAGTGAGTGACGATATATGCAACTAAGGCATCCATATCTTTTTTAGGACCTTCACCAAACTTGGCATCAATTACACTCTGGCTTGAAATGCCTTGGATTGTTTGCATGCAAGTCATCAATCGAGACTCAAGATCTTGTACCCGACTTGTATCTTTAAAGTATTTGGGTAATCTCGCTGCAGCGCCATCAACAACCCCAGGTCCTAATCCTAAATCACAAGTTTCAAGCGATGCATTTTTGGGACCGGAAGGCTTTTTCCAAAGCTCTTCTCCTGTCATTTCATAAAGTTCTGATGGATTGCCATCCGCAATCATTTCACGATATTTTGCAATCTCATCTGCAGTTGATTGAGAAAAAGCAGATACAGAAATTAGGCTAAATCCAAGTAAAAAGCTTATTTTTTGAATTCCATTAAACATTATGCGCATACATTCAGCTCTCAGAATTTTATGCAACTAGGATCTCATCGGTTCTTTTTTCACCCTTGGTATCAACCCACGTTACAGACAACTTATCGCCTTTTGATCCCTTGTATTTGAAATTCAAAAACGGGTCCTTAGAAATTGCTGAGCCAAAGTTTGCATTAAAAACATCTTTTCCTTGAGCCTTAACATTAAGATGAGTAATAAACCATGCAGGTACCGTTTTTCCTGCGGCATCTTTACGCTGTCCAGTTTCCATGTCATGTCTCATCAAAACTTTTACGTCTACAATTCCATCTTTCTCAGTTGCTCGGATTCTCATTGGATCTGGCATTTGTTACCTCTAATCAATATTAAATAAAGAAGATGGGGAGGAATCAACCACCGCAACCACCCAGTGTCACCTTGATCTCTTTTGCGGTCATAAACCATTTACCCTCAGCCTTCACTAAGAAGTAAACGTTAGATGTTTGAGCCATTTTGATTCGAGTTGATACAAAGGGCTCTGTACCACCAGGGAAATAAAATTGTCCGGCTAAGGTATTAGGATTTTTTTCTACCAAAATAGCAGCTTGCTCTGCTTTTAGAGTTGTGGAAATACCGACTGGAACAACTGCACCGTTTTCTGCAATATCTGGAGCTGTTACAGTGATAGCGGAAGATTTTTCAGGGGTAGCAGTATTAAATGCTTTAAATACTTCATCTAAACTTTTGCCCTCAAAAGCAGCCTTACTCCACTCTTGAGCTTGGGCTTGTGTAATTAACCCAGTTGACCCCATTAAGCTAAAAATTGTAATTTGCTTAATAGCCTTCCTTCTACTTTGATTCATTTAATAATCCTTGGAAAAATCTCTTTCATTTACTAGATTATATTGTGATACTGACTAATTAAAAAAATAATAGGATATTTAACGATTTAGGCTATGCTGACGTTAATCCACCATCTAACAAAATTGTTTGACCTGTTACGTAACTGGACTTGGGGTCTGCTAAATAAAGAACTGCATTAGCAACTTCATCTGGGGTGCAAAACCTTCCCAAAGGAATTCGACTTAATAATTCTTCTTTTCGAATTGGATCTGAAAAACTCTCTGCCCTTGATTCTGTCATCGTAGATCCAGGAGAGATCGTATTGACTCTTATATTATGCTCGGCCCACTCTATTGCGAGAACTTTGCTTAAATGAATAACGCCAGCTTTTGCAATCCCATAAGCACTTGCCCCTTTGAATCCAACATGACCATGAGTTGAGCCAATATTGATGATGCAACCACCTTGACCTTGTTGTATTAACTTTTTCCCAAAACTTTGAGACATAAAAAAAGTTCCTGAGAGATTAACATTCATCAAACTTTCCCACTCTTCAACACTAATGTCTACAGTAGGCTTACGCAAAGAAGGTAGTCCAGCATTATTGACAAGAAGATATAGCTTACCTATTTCACTTGCATCATCAATTACTCGATTAATTTGTTGAAGATTACGAATATCTAAATCTGCAATAAAAACATTTTTATTAAAAGTTTCAATTGTTGTCTTAGTATCCATCAATGCTTTTTTATCTATATCAGTGATGAATACAGAATATCCCTCTTGAGCAAGAGCAATTGCCGTAGCTTTACCAATCCCATAAGAAGCTCCTGTAACAATTGCAACTTGATTAGGCTTTGAATTCATTGCGACTTGAGTAAATGTTGGGATAAAAATTGAACAATATCAGACAACTGTTGGTCCTTAGGGTCTGTATGTCCTCCAGGATAATTTTGATAGTTTTTTTCTTTAGAACTTAGATTGTTATATAAATCCTGTTGACCAATTGAAGTAAAAATTTCATCCCCATCTTTAACTTGAAACAAAACTGGAACAGAAATCTTTTTGGCTTCAGCAACAAGTCTTTCTGTTGGAGGTCTACAAGTACCCCACATACCAAGTGAAGCCGCCTTTAATCTTGGTTCCGCAGCAACTACAGGAATACCGTAGGCGGTTCCCATTGAAATACCATACCAACCCATTCGATTAGAATCAATCTCAGGCAATCCACTCACGTACTCTATACAGGATTTCCAATCTTCTACCATGGGATCAATACTTAATCCTGAAGCCCATAACTCACGAAACTCTTGCCTGACCTCTGGACCATCCATAAAAACACTTCTTCTGTCACCATGAACAGGACCATCAATTGCTACTACCGCAAACTGTGAATTTAAAAGTAAAGCGTCCACAATATCCAAAACAAGTTGAGACTTTTTATGCCCACTCCCCCCATGCCCGACAAAAACAACTGCTAAGGATTCTTTGACATCTCTCGGAGTCCAAATACTTCCCGGAACTTTTCGATCACCAACTTGTGTAAAAAAATCTCGCATTACAAATTCATTTGACATGTTATTTACCTTAGCAAAAACCCTAATATTTAAATATTCTTCCTACACCTATTATGAATGACTTAACTAGAAGCTGTTTAAATTACAACTATATAACGACAAGGTAAAAGAGATGTCAGAGACTAAAACATATGAAATGGAGATTAAAGAAATATCTCCTGAAGAAATGGATAAGCGGGTTGCGCGTCACAGTCAATTAAAGTATCCACCAGATCGTTATCCTGACAGCTTATTACCTGGTAATGAAAGAAAAAATTATTTAGTTGTTGGTACAGGTCTAATAGTCGATGGCGGCAAAGAACCTATGTCAGCAATTCCTATTTCTGAAGGCTTTCAAATGTCTTATGTTGAAGCCAGACCTGGAAATGGCCCAAAATTACATAATCATGATACAAATGAAACCTTTGTAGCTATCAAGGGACAATGGCGCGTTATTTGGGGGCTCGGTGAAAAATATTCTGTCGATCTTAATCCTTTAGATGTCTGCTCAGTCCCCCCATTTGTTACAAGACGTTTTATTAATTTAACTCCTGGAGAAGGAAGAGAAGAAGGATTACTTTTAACAGTTCAGCCAGGAAACGTAGCTAAAGTAGAGTTCATGTAATTCTTGAAAATATATTTTTTCAAAAGCTTTTAATAATGATTAAAAAATCTGGGGGCAGTTAAGTATGAGAATAACTCGGTATTGGTGTACCTTATTTTTCACTTTGTTTAGCATCTTCTCAAGCAGTGCTGCACTTGCAGATGAATGGCCATCTTCTCCCATCAGATTAATTGTTCCCTTTGCCCCAGGAGGAGGAGTAGACGGTGCAGGAAGAATGCTGGCACAAGCCTTAGAGGAAAAACTCAAGGTTTCAGTGATTGTTGATAATAAAGCTGGTGCCAATGGTACTATTGCAATGAACTTTTTACGGCAATCCAAACCAGATGGTTATACCATTTCGATGGTTTCAACAGGAGCGCTTGATGTCAATATGGCATTAATGTCATTGCCCTATGATCCAGCAAAAGATTTTACGTATATCTCTTCATTTATTAAATTTCCCTTTTATTTATCTGTCACACCTGAATCAGGTATTAAAAGTGTTAATGATTTAATTCAAATGGCGAAAAATAATCCAGGAAAAGTTACCTATAGCTCTCCTGGTGTTGGAAATGGTATTCATCTGGCTGGTGCCATGCTAAGTCAAATGTCAGGAACCCAAATGACCCATGTGCCCTACAAAGGTGCTGGTCCAGCTGCTGTAGCTTTACTTTCTAATGAGGTAACTTTTACCTTCGGATCAGGTCCATCTATTCTAAATTTTGTTGATAGTGGTAAAGCTGTCGTTCTAGCAACCTCTAACCTTAATCGCATCCCTAATAGACCAAATTATCCAACTTTGAATGAACTCGGTCTTAAGGGATATGACTGTAGTTCACTGGGTGGTGTTGTAGGTCCAGCAGGTATGCCTCCAGAAGTTATTTCAAAATTAAGCAAAGCCATTGATGAAATTTTATCCAACAAGGCTATGCAAGAAAAAATACTAAAATCCGGTCTTGTTCCATGGCAAGTAACTAGTAAGCAATTTGAAGAAGCTATTGCCGCAGATAGAAAAAAATATGGGGAATTAATAGCCGCTGCAAATATGAAGTCAAATTAATCTATTTGAAAGCCATTTATGAACTAACTTTAAAGTTAGTTAGTTCAATTCCCTCAGGTAATGGAACTCTCACAGTATTAAGTATTACCGAAACAAAACCAAAGTATCCAATCGTTGCAGTTAAATCAATAACTGTAACTTCACCAAATTTGTTTAATACTTTGTTGTAAGTTTCATCTGAAACTTGTTTGGTATTTAATAACTCATTTGTAAATTGATAAATTAATAACTCCTCTGAATCGGATAGTTGAATTTCTTCTTGAAGCCCAATTGCATCAATTATTTTTCTATCTATTCCAAAATCAATTGCTAGATTACTGTGTATATACCACTCATATTTTGCCGACCAATATCTAGCTGTAATACTGATAGCAAATTCACGTAATTTATCTGGTAGTGAATTTTCAAATCGAATACTATCGCCCAATAATCGAACTCTATCTGCTAAGACAGGTTTCGTAGCAATGCATTAAAAGGTCCACTAAGTTTTTTTCTTGGACTTGCTATTAGAGCGTTCGCAACAATCAATTGCTCTGGCGTCATTTGATCTAGAGGAATTGGAGGAATTCGAATTGGTTCATTTTTCATATTGGTACCCATGCTAGTTGTGCTTGATAAGCAAATTCAGTTTTAACATCAATGACGGCTGGTAAATTACTTGCAATGGCGGCTTCAAAGGCTGCTTTAAAATCTTCAGGCTTTTCAACAGTTGCGCCAAAACAGTTAAATGCTTTTGCAATCTTTGCAAAATCGGTAGGCTCATAAACATAACATTCTTTCTTGCGCCCTTCAGGACGTGTTCCATATGCAATATTTAAATTTTTAACACCTTGAGATAGACATTCATTGTTATTAACAATCACAATGACATTGAGACCCCAACGTTTAGCAGTCTCCAATTCAGGTAAGTGGTATGAAAATCCACCATCTCCAGTGAAACAGACTACTGTTCTATTAGGTGCAGCTGCTTTAGCACCAATAGCTGCTGGAAAGGACCACCCTAAAGAACCAGCTGCACGCATATAAAATTGATCAGGGTGGGTCATCTTCACTAGGTTCCCAGACCATAGTGCGGAATAACCTGTATCAGCAACTAATATCGCATCACTAGGCAAAATATTTGTAATTTCTCTACACAATCTTTGTGGATGCATTGGTGTTTCATGTCTTGAAAGTTCAAGCTCTTGCTCTACCCACCATGCATCAACCAAAGACTTCGTCGATGACAACCATTCGTCGCGTTGTTGAGAGGCACATTCTGTGGCAAGAACCTTCAAACAAGCGTCAACATCGGATTGAATACCAATACATTTTGGATAATTTCTCCCAATTTCTACAGGATCCATGTCGATTTGTATTGTTTGAACAGAAGGCTTTGGCAACTTCCAATTTGCCGTAGTGTGATCACTTGTATTACTTCCCAGATAAATAACCAAGTCAGATTGATCAATGATGTGATTAGTACAACTTCGGCCATACAAGCCCGCCATTCCTCTGAACAATTGATCATCTTCTAATACTAAGGATTTAGCATCTAAAGTCACAGTTATAGGAATCTGAGTTTTCTTTGCAAATGCTTGTAACGACTCACGAGCCCCAGATATCACTGCCCCACGATCAGCAATGATGATAGGCTTATGGCTTTTTTGAATAGCATCTATTGCTTTTTTCAATGCATTTGGATCAGGTTGTGGTCTAAATGCAGGAAATTTTGTATGTACTTCATCTACCGCTATTTCAAAATCTACTTCTAACGGAGTTAATGCATCACCAGTAAAACCTGCAATATCCAAATGTGATGGTCTAGGCGTAGCTGTTGTAGACTCCCTAAACGCTTGACGAATGAGGTGTGGTAACTGCTCAACAACTTCAATTTGTGCATTAAATTTAGTCACTGGTTGAAACAAAGGAATATGATCTACTTCCTGATATGAGTTTCGATATTGCATTGCTGCAACATGCCTACCTGTAAATGCTATTACAGGCGAATGGCCAAGATACGGATCTTGAAGTGAGGCAGCTAGATTTGCTGCTCCAACAGACTGTGCCATACAAATTCCAGGTTTTCCAGATACCCGAGCGTACCCATCAGCCATATAACCTACACCCTTTTCTGTATGACCTAAAATTCTAGTAATACTCGTATCTTCCATTTCAGCAAGAGCACGTCTTAAAACTGCATCCATAAAGAATACGTGTGTGACCCCATAAGCTTCTAGAAGTTTTGCAAAATATTTTGCGCCAGTCATTTTTTCTGCCAATTTTGTCTCCAATATAGTTCTATTAAGTTTAAGTTGCTTGAATATTAATTCTTTTTAATATTTCACCATAACGCTTTAAGTCATCCTTAATTTGTTTTGCAAACTGCTCTGGTGAACTGCCATCTATTACATAACCTGACACCGAATTAGCTAAAGCACTTTTAAGTGCGGCGTCTTGAAGAGATTTATTCGTGTCGTGATATATCCTTTGAACAATTGAATCAGGCATGTTCCCTGGACCTAATAGCCCCATCCAAGTTCCCTCGAAAATCATATCGCGAACTCCAGCCTCTGCCATCAAAGGTACATCTGGTAAATCAGGTAACCTACTTGAACCTGTAAATGCTAATGGCCTTAATTTACCTGCTTTGATAAAAGGTAATACAACACCTGGTGGCGTAATTCCAATTTGAACTTCCCCAGATACTAAAGCGTTAAGGGATGGTCCACTACCTTTATAAGGAACATGTAAAAAATGAGTGCCTGCTTTTTGATTTAATAGTTCACTTGCAATATGAACCGTATTTCCAATTCCTGGGGAACTGTAAGCTAGGGGTGTATTTAACTTTTTGTCCAATGCAATAAGCTCTTGAAGAGTATTAGCTTGAACTGAAGGGTGAACTAATAATACAAATCCTATCCCCTTCATCAAACTTGTAATTGGTGTAAAGTCCTTAATGACATCATAGCGAATATCTTTATAAATACTAGGGTTCAACGCAAATGATGCTGATGTCCCTAACAATGTATATCCATCTGGTGATGATTTTGCAACCGCCTCAGCACCAATCATGCCGTTTGCGCCAGCTCGATTATCAATGACGAGTGGCTGCCCCAATAAACCTGAAAGAGGCAAGCTTAAAGGACGAATAGTTGCATCAAGTGTACCTCCAGCTGCAAAAGGAATAACAATCCGGATGGGTTTACTTGGAAAACTAGCCGTGCTTTGCGCAATTGCAAATTTGGGAACTGATAATGAAGCTCCACATGAACCAACAACTAGTCGTCCAAGATTTTCTAGAACGTTACGTCTTTTTTTATTAAAGCTATTAAGCATTCTCTTTCTCAATTCCTATTGTAAATTTCCAACCCAATGATTGAAGTTTATCTACCATACCCTGACCATATTTTTCTGCGATTGCTTTTGCAGTTTGAGGAACTCGGTCCACATCATCAAACTCTTCACGCTCACCCTGAATAATCACCATCAAATGAGCATCCTCATTTGACCTATTAATAAATCGTCTTGTCACTCTAGGAGGCATTGCTATTAAATCTAAATGCTCCAACATAACGGACTCCTCACCATGATCACCCCATTGAATTTCCCAACGTCCAGTTAGCGCCATAAAGGTTTCATGTGTTCTATAGTGAACATGCAATCCAGGCCCTTGTCCTGGTGGGCAGGTAGCAATACCAAGTCGAAAAACTCCAGAATCCCCCCCCTCTACCGCAGGTCGTGGGGATAATTGTCCTGGTAAAGGTCCTGGAGACATAACATTCCGAGTAACCTTTGCCATAATCATTTCTAAAACATCTGGTGGTATACCCTTCTCTTCAAGATGTACTTTTTTAACAGGCACAATTTCATTAAAACGAGCAATTCGTTTTTTCATCTCTTCTTGGGTTGGGGTATATCTTAAACTCATATTGATCTCCAAATAATTTACGGCTGACGTTGACTAAAGAAATTTTGACATTGCATCGAAGCTTCCTTTAAGGCTTCAAATGCCGGCAATAGAGTACCGCTATACATTAAAAATGCATGAGGTAACTGAGGATAAACCTTCATCGATACTAAACTTGAATTATTGGAAAGTTTTTCACACAACTGAATACTATCCTCTTTGAGAGGATCATCCTCACCTACCCCAATCCATACAGGCGGCATATCATTTAAAGGGTCTAGTAAAGGAACTGCATTACTGTCTTTTGATAATCCAGGGTGCCCAAGATACTGCTCCCATACCCATTGTGAATACGCTCTTAAAGTTGGCTTTGGGCCTGCGGCATTCGTATAAAAGAGACTTAATCCTGCTATCAAGGGGCTCTTATCATCACGCAACTTTAGAGCTACAGATAATGCTATCGTAGCGCCTGCAGATTCACCAAACAATACAAATTGATTAGACTTAATACCTAATCTCTGATGTTCACCCTGCAACCACTTTAAAACTGCTATGACCTCATCTCTTTGCGTCGGAAATCGATGTTCGGGAGTTTTTTTATAGTCAATAGCGCAAACTACACAAGTACTAAGATTTGCTAAGGCTCTTGTAGTCGTTGAATGAGAATCCAAACCTCCAGCCCAAAATCCAGCTCCACGAATAAAAACAATACAGTTCAAATCTCTTTCTAAACTTGGGTAACTCATCCTTAGAGAAATGTTTCCAGATGGACCTTCGATAACAAAATCTTCAGATTTTTTAATATCCGGAAGATCCAGATTAAGCGTTTGAAAGTACTGATCCTGCTGACTTCGCGCCTCATCGATAGGCATGGTCAATGGGTCAGCAGGATTGGCGCCTAGCATTTTTTGAGCATTTGCTGCTTCAGCATATGTCAAGAACATTTTGTCTCCAACGTTATTTCTATATATCTCTCGTTTTATATCGAGTTTTATTGATAGAACTAATTCTATACTTAAAATTTACGAATTAAACATATGATTAAAAAATATTACCTTTCGTTTTTATCAGCGTTTACACTAACTATTGTGACTCTTAGTCAAGATTTGGTTCATACTTTATGAATCTGAGACATGATTCAACTTTCTAATAAAACAATAATGAAGAAAAAGAATTTCCTAACCCCATTCGTAATATTCAAGATTTATTTATTTTTATTGATCAATTCAGTATTTTGTATTGGTCAAACTGCCAGGGTAGAATTCCCAAGCAAGCAGGTACGAATTATCGTTCCATACGCTCCTGGAGGCCCAACCGATATCATCGCAAGACTCATTAGTCAAAAACTTGCGGAAAATTGGAAACAACCCGTAATTATTGAAAATCGCCCTGGTGCGAATGGTAACTTAGGGACAAGTTATGTTGCAAAATCTGCTGGTGATGGTTACACAGTTTTGCTTAACACCACATCAATAACTGTTAATGCTTCATTATTTAACAATCCAGGTTACAGCCTTGAAAAGGATTTTATTGGTGTTGCAAATGTTGCTTCTAGTCCAAATATTCTCATTGCTGGTAAAAGTTTGCTCTCAAAAAATCTCAAAGATGCCCTTGAAGAAGCAAAATCGGGGAAGTTAAATTACGCATCACCTGGGGAAGGCACCACTCCACATCTGACCGCCGAATATTTATTTAAAGTATTAGCTAAAGTACAAGTAGAGCCAATACACTACAAAGGTGCCGGACCTGCAGTAAATGCAGCACTGACAGGAGAAGTTCAATTCAGTAGTGTTGCTGTCCCAGCAGCAAGCCAATTTATAAAGACGGGTAAGCTGATTGGTTTAGCAGTTACAAGTTCAAAAAGAATACCAAGTCTTCCAGATGTTGCAACAGTTGCTGAGAACGGCTTTTTAGATTTTGAAGATTACACCTGGGTAGGCGTATTTGTTCCTAAATCAACTCCTGATTCAATTGTTGAAAAAATTAATTTAGATATTCAAAAAATATTAGATGAACCTTCCTTTAAGGAAAGATTATCAGTTATTGGTTTTGACGCAGTTGGAGGTAATGTCAATCAATTTAACCAGTACTTAAAAAAAGAATCATCGAAATGGTCTAAAGTTGTGAACGAAATTGGAATAGCTAAACAATAATGGATAACTCATATATGCCACTTACTCCTATTCGACGAATAATTACTGAGAATGACTTCTCCGGAAAATCTTACTTTTTGGAAGATGGTCCATCACCTTCTGTCAAAGAAGTAGAAGCTCGGCCTGGTTATCGAGTCACCAATATATGGAGAACAACAGAATCCCCTACTATTGTTTCAAAAAATGATTCAATTACTGAACATGTTGGTGTACTCCCTCCTGCTTCAGGAACAGTATTAAGAATTATCGACTATCCGCCAGAACCTAAAGATCCACTTGAGGTGAAGCGACTGCAAGATGCAACTTTCTCACAACTCTACCCAGATGCGGGGCATGATCTCAAACCAGGAGATCATCCTGGAATGCATATTACTTCCACAGTTGATTATGCAATTGTTCTTTTTGGCGAAATTACAGCCATTATGGAATCAGGTGAAAAAGTACTTTATGCAGGAGATGTCCTTATTCAACGAGGAACCAATCATGCATGGGCCAATCGATCGAATCAACCAGCACGAATTGCATTTATTCTTATTGACGGTACAACAAAATAGATGAATCATGAAAAATCAAATTTTTA
>DAIQPR010000140.1:0-4661 GCA_036787315.1 Polynucleobacter sp.
GGTATTACTCCTGTAGCTGTTGAAAAATTCAACATTAAAGATACAGATATGACTTCACAGCTTCTCAAGGCTAAAGAAGCTGGAGCAGAAGTTATTTTGACATACGCAATCGGTCCTGAACTTGCTCAGATTGCAAACGGTATGGCTAAACTCGGTTGGAAAAAACCAATGATTGGTTCATGGACTTTATCAATGGCAAACTTCATCGATACAGCTGGTAAAAACGGTGAAGGTGCACGTATGCCACAAACTTTCATCCAAGAAGCTAATACACAAAAACGTAAAGCTTTTATCGATGCATATTTAAAAGAGTTTAAGCCTAAAAATAATCGTATTGATTCACCTGTATCTGCAGCACAAGGTTACGATTCAGTTTACTTACTTGCTTCTGCAATTAGACAAGCTGGAACAACTGACGGTGAAAAAATTCGCGAAGCTTTAGAAAACTTAGGCGAAAAAGTACCAGGTATCGTTACTGTGTATGACAAACCATTTAGCAAAACTGATCATGAAGCTATTACAGATAATATCCCTGTAATGGGCGAAGTCAAAAATGGAAAAGTTGTATATGCATACCAGGCAGATGCTGACAAAGGTTCTGATATTCGCTTGAAAAAGAAGAAGTAATTTTTCTTGATTCATAAAGCGCTACATTTTTGTAGCGCTTTTTTGTTTTTTAAGGTTTTTTTTATTTATAATCCCCCATTAATAATAATTTTGTCACCTTTTTAGTATCTCAAATTCACGGAAAAATCCATGGAAATTCTGATTCAATTAATCTTTAGCGGCATTGCTCTTGGGATGATTTATGCAGTTGTTGCCTTTGGCTATCAACTCACTTTTGCCACTTCAGGCACATTAAATTTCGGCCAAGGCGAAGCTCTCATGTTAGGCGCTTTAGTTGGTCTAACTTGTGTAGATACTCTAGGAATTAACTACTGGTTAATGATTCCACTAGTTTGTCTTTTTGGAGCTTTACAAGGAAGCCTAGTAGAAGTGATTGGCGTTCGCCCTGCCATCAAAATTAAATCCGAATTTGGTTGGATTATGTCTACCATTGCTTTAGGAATCATATTTAAGAACGTAGCTGAAAACGTTTGGGGACGCGATGATTTACGCTTTCCATCCCCACTACCAGATGAGCCTTTTCAATTCTTAGGCGCAAACATCCTTCCTATGGAAGTTCTAGTGGTGGTTGGAGCTCTTCTCATGATGCTACTCGTGGAGTGGTTCAACCGTAAAACTATTTACGGTAAAGCTGTAGTTGCTACGTCCAATGACCGTGACGCCGCAAGCCTGATGGGAATTAATACAGGCGTGGTAATTATGTTTTCTTACGCCCTGTCTTCTGTAACAGCAGCATTCGCAGGAGTTTTAATCTCTCCCCTGACTCTTACTGGTGCAACAATGGGAGCTTCTCTAGGATTAAAAGCTTTTGCTGTTGCTATTATTGGCGGATTATCTAGTGGTTTTGGAATCATTATTGGTGGTCTAATTCTCGGAATCGCTGAAACTACAACTGGTTTTTATATCTCTACAGGATATAAAGATGTCCCTGGTTTATTGTTACTTCTCCTCGTACTCGCGTTAAAACCATCTGGACTCTTTGGTAAAACTGCGATCAAGAAAGTTTAAGTATATGAATTCATCTAAAGTTATTACTATCGGACTCGCAATTATTGCTTTGTTCCTCTTCCCTGTAGTTCTCAACAATGACTACTACATTCACTTGGGTACTACCATTCTTATCTACATTATCTTATTGTTTGGTTTGGATATTGTTGTAGGCTATACAGGACAAGTATCTTTAGGACATGCTGGTCTTTTTGGAGTTGGAGCATATACCACCGGTGTTTTATTTTTCCACCTTGGATTACCCTTTTATGTAACCATCCCAGCAAGTATTCTTGTAACTGCTTTTTTTGGCGGCTTACTCGCTTTACCAGCATTAAAGGTGATCGGCCCTTATCTAGCGATGGTCACTCTTGCTTTCGGAACAATTTTGCAAATTTTAATCAATGAAATGAGCTTTTTAACCGAAGGCCCAATGGGTATCAAATTGTTAAAGCCCTCTTTATTAGGCGCTGAAATGGGTGAGCGTGAATTCTATTGGATGAGTGCAATCTCCATGTTAATCGCATTGGTTATTATTCACAGAATCCTTAAGTCACAATTGGGGCGCGCTTTTGAAGCACTTCGTGATAGTCCGGTTGCTTGTGATTGTATGGGTGTTTCTGTATACCGTTACAAAGTTTATGCTTTTGTGATTAGTGCTGGATTTGCTGGTTTTGCTGGTGCCATGTATGCCTACTCAGAAAAGTATATTTCTCCAAATACATACAATAATGAACTGACAGTATTGTTCCTGTTGGGAATCATTATGGGTGGTCGTAAGTCCCGTCTTGGCGCGATTCTTGGAGCGGTGATTATTGTTCTCTTACCAAAATTGCTTGATGATATTAATCTTTTCAGAATTGTTGCTATAGCTCTGGCTGTTTTAGTAGCTCTTGGCTCAGCAATTGCCTTAAAGAAACAGATTACAACCAAAAACAAGGTGCTCGCTCCTGTTGTTGGAACTATTGCATTAGCTCTATTCTCTTTATGGCTTCAAAACATTACCGATTGGCGTTTGAGTATCTTTGGAGTAATGATTCTACTGGTGGTTTACTACCTTCAAGAAGGTATCGTAGGGTTCTTTAGAAACTTTACCGGTGCTTTAAAAACTAAAGTTGTGCAAGCTCAAGATCTCTCCGCTTCAGCTGGAGAAGCAGATGCAAACGTTATTCATCAAGCCGCAGTTAAAGACTCATCCGCACCAATCCTGAATATTGAATCTATATTGATGCAATTCGGTGGCTTGAAAGCATTAAATAATGTTGATATCACGATTAAGCGTGGCACGATACATGGCTTAATTGGACCTAACGGCTCAGGTAAGAGCACCATGATGAACGTACTCACTGGTATTTATGTTCCTACAGCTGGTGACGTAAAGTTTGAGAGTAGCAGCGTTGTAGGAAAAACTTCATCAGAAATTGCACTTTCAGGTATCGCCAGAACATTCCAAAACGTACAACTCTTTGGCGAAATGACAGCTCTAGAAAACATCTTGGTTGGACTACACCATAGTTTTAACTCTAACCTTTTAGATGTTGCACTTCATCTCCCAAGATTTACAAAAGAAGAAAGTGCTGCTCGTGAGCGCGCATTAGGGTTGCTGCATTTCGTAGGTCTAGATAAATTAGCTAATGAAGAAGCACGTAATCTGCCATATGGTAAGCAACGTATGCTAGAAATCGCACGTGCTCTTGCCCTAGATCCAAACCTGCTTTTATTAGATGAGCCTGGTGCAGGTTTAACAGCCCCTGATATCAAGGAATTGTTAGCGGTCATTAGAAAGATTCGTGACCATGGTATTACGATTATTTTGATTGAACACCATATGGATGTTGTGATGAGCGTTTGTGACAAGATTTCTGTTTTAGATTTTGGTCAAAAAATCGCCGAGGGAGTTTCACAAGAAATTCAAACTAATGAAAAAGTGATTGAAGCCTATTTGGGCGGTCAGTCTGCTTAAGCTTCTCTGAAAAGGAATAGTATGTTATCTATTAAAAATCTTAAAGCAGGTTATGGCAAGGTAGAAGTCTTACATGGCATCAATATTGAAGTGCCTAAAAACCAAATTATCACTCTCATTGGCTCCAATGGTGCTGGTAAAACTACAACCATGCGTGCTATTACTGGAATGATTAAGCCAACTGCCGGAGAAATTACACTCGGCAGTGAGAACATTACAGGTGTTGATTCACACCGTGTTGCAAGATTGGGGCTAGCTCACTCGCCTGAAGGTCGAAGAGTTTTTTCCACAATGTCTGTAACAGATAACCTTCTCTTAGGAGCCTTCCCCAGACTTACTGGAAGTCGCCCTAAGGGAGATGTCAAAAATGATTTAGAAAAAGCAATGGAGCTTTTCCCTCGTCTAAAAGAGCGTAGAAATCAACTTGCTGGTACTTTATCCGGTGGTGAACAACAAATGCTTGCTATGGCGCGTGCAGTTATGCTCACCCCAGAAGTCTTCCTACTAGACGAACCTTCAATGGGACTTGCGCCAATTCTGGTAGATGAAGTATTTAAGATTATTCAACGCCTAAAAAGTGAAGGCGTTACGATGTTACTCGTCGAACAATTCGCAGCAGCAGCCTTAAATGTGGCTGACTATGGATATGTTTTAGAAAATGGACAGATTAAAGTTCATGGTCCTGCTGAACAACTTAAAAATGATCCAGCTGTTATTGCAGCTTACCTTGGTGGTAGTCACTAATTTAAAATCATTGCCAACAAGGGGCAATTTATTGCCCCTTTTTTATTTTCTTTTTAAAGGTCTAAAATAGACCTACTGTATGAAAAGACTCATGAAGATTAATCCCCTATTACTACTTGTTTTTAAAGTATCAAAGTATTTTTTATGGCTATCTATCGCCATTTCTCTTACTTTGGGGGTAATCATTTTTGTCTATTCCATGTATGCACAATCAGTACCCAATGGAAAATTCTATAACCAAAATTTAAGAGATCATCTAACGATAAAGTTTGATGAAAGTGACATCGCTCACATTCAAGCAAAATATCCAAACGATGCCTATTTTGCTCTCGGTTATCTT
>DAIQPR010000140.1:4671-6531 GCA_036787315.1 Polynucleobacter sp.
GAAAGAACCTGGCAAATGGAATTTAATCGTAGGTTAGCCTCCGGTACGCTTTCTGAAGTCCTAGGCGAAAAAACGATTGATATTGATCGATTTATTAAAACACTGGGAATCAGAAAAGCAGCCCGACTTCAATATGAAAACTTACCAAGCTCGACAAAATTAGCCATTGAATCCTATAGCAATGGTGTAAACGCAGGCTATCAAGATTTAGGATGGGCTCTCCCCCTAGAATTTTGGCTAACTGGCTCCAAACCAGCCTTATGGACGCCTATTGATACCGTAAGCTGGTCTTTAATGATGGCCCTAGATCTTGGTGATAATTGGAATAAAGAATTTACTAGATTAGCCCTAGCAAAAGATCTACCAACATCAAAAATATGGGAAATCATTCCCCCTTACGAGGGAGATAGCCCTGCAACATCATTAGATTTTGCAAAAATGTATCACGATGCTGATATTTATTTAAAACCGACTACTCAACAGTCACAGAATACTCATTTAGACAATTTACAGGCTTTCCTGCCCCAAAATGTAGATGGAAAAGGCTCTAATAATTGGGTTATCTCCGGTAGTCACACTGCATCTAAAAAACCCTTATTAGCTAATGACCCTCATTTAGGTTTATCAAGCCCCTCAACTTGGTATTTTGCCCATTTGGACGCAAAGGATCTGAATGTTATTGGTGGAACTATTCCTGGGCTTCCTGGTGTTGTCTTGGGCTACACCCCAAAACTCGCTTGGGGATTTACAAATACTGCTCCAGATGTTCAAGATCTTTTTATTGAAGCAATTCATCCAGATAATTCTCTGCAATATAAGACTCCAACAGGATATGAGTCTTTTAAAGTTCGTCGAGAAATCATTTTTGTTAAAGACCAAGAGCCTATCAATTTTGTAGTTAGAGAAACAAGGCATGGTCCGGTCATATCAGATGCATATCCGCAGGCAGCAAAAATAATAGATACAAAACGGTTTGTTTTGTCTTTGCAATGGGCAGCACTTGACCCACAAAATCAATCAATGCAGGCATTAATTGATATGAATAAGGCGCAATCTCTTGAGTCTTTAAGAGATAGCCTCGAAAAATATTATGCGCCAATGCAAAATGTCGTGATGGCAGATACTGAAGGAAAAATAGCCTATACAGCCGCAGGGGTAGCTCCTAAACGTCTCAAAAATCAAGGTATGGTTGGCGTTGCACCAACTTTTGGATGGGATGCTAATAATGATTGGAAAGAATTTGTCAAACCAAGTGAATTACCACATCAATACTCACCCGAAAAGCCTTGGATCTTTACCGCTAATCAAAAAGTAGAAGATCCTCTTGCACCTAATATGTTGACAGCTGATTGGACCATGCCCTACCGAGCAAATCGCATTGCTGAGTTACTTGAGAAAAATAAAGTACACGACATCAATACAATGAAGTCATTACAAAACGATACACATTCTTTAGCTGCCCAACCCTTGCTAGAACTTTTTAAGAAAAGCCTCTCCTCAAGCTCTCATAAGAATGAACTACCAAAAGATATCTATGAGTTTGATGGTGATATGAAAATGGATAGTCCAAATGCACTCATTTTTAATGCCTGGGTAGATCAACTAACAAGAGCTATTTTTACAGAAAAACTAGGAGATTCTTTTGATCGTCTTTATTCTCAACGTGGTTTGCGAGATGGCCTTCTTAGTGTAGTTAAAAATAACCCTCAATATTGGTGCAAGTCTTCACCAGCTTCACAAATAAATGATTGTTCAGAATTAAGTAATTTAGCTTTAGAAAATGCACTAAATTATTTAATCAAGCGTTATGGTAAAAATATGAATCAGTGGAAATGGGGAGATGCTCATATAGCTACTGGT
>DAIQPR010000141.1:0-6521 GCA_036787315.1 Polynucleobacter sp.
ATTTGTAACTGCAGTATCTTTTATTTCATTAGTTACTTTTTCTAATGTATCTATTGCTCAAGAAGCAGGAACCAAAATTGCTTATGTCAGCATCGAGCGGATTCTTAGCGAATCTAAAATGGCAAAAGATGCGCAATCAAAAATGCAAAATGAGTTTGGTGCCAGAGAAAAAGAAGTACGTGATGGAATATCTAAAATTAAAGCTCAGGCAGCTCAATTAGATAAAGATGCTGCGATTCTTCCTGAGCCTGAAAGAATTCGTAAGCAACGTGAATTAGCTGACAATGATAGAGAAATTCAAAGAAAACAGAGAGAGTTAATTGAAGATACTCAACGTCGTGGTGCTGAGGAGCGTGCCAAGATATTTGAAAAAGCTAATCAAGTATTGAAGACCTTAGTTGAGCAAAAGAAATTAGATTTAGTAGTTCAAGAGGCTGCTTTTGTAAGCCCAAGAGTGGACATTACTAATGAGGTTATAGCAGCATTAAATGCGAAATAAATTATCGTAAGAGATTAATTTATCCTAAGGATGCAAAAACCAACACCAATCATACTCGGTGAGCTAGTAAAGAAATTTGAGGTAGAGCTCGATGGTGATCCTTCCATTGAGTTATTGGGTTGTGCTCCTCTTGATATTGCTAAAAGTGAAAACATTTCATTTTTAGTAAATCCGATTTATCGCCAGCAAGCTATTACAAGCCAAACTGGAGCATTAATTGTTAACAAATCTGATTATGAATTTGTAAAAGAGACATCAGGATCTTCTAAGTCTTATTTGATTTCTCAAAATCCTTATGCACTTTTTGCAAGAGTTGCCCAATATTTTGAAGAAATCAACAAAGTTGATACGCCGGCACAGATTCATCCTTTATCTGACATACATCCTTCTGCGAAAATTCCATCTTCTTGTTACATTGGACCTTTTTGCAATATAGGCGCTAATGTGATTCTTGGAGAAAATGTACGCCTAATTTCAAATGTGTTTGTAGGTAATAACGCACAAATTGGGTCAAACACCACGATTCATCCAATGTGTGCCATTTATCAAGATTGTCAAATTGGTAAAAGATGTATTCTTCATGGCGGAGTCATAATAGGTTCAGACGGTTTCGGTTTTGCTCCTGACTTTTCTAAAAGTGGTGGTGAATGGGTCAAAATACCTCAGACTGGGGGTGTCATTATTGGTGATGACGTTGAATTCGGTGCATCTTGTACGGTTGATCGTGGCGCTATGGCAGATACAGTAATTGGAAATGGTTGTAAATTCGATAATCAAGTTCAAGTTGGTCATAATGTTAAAATTGGGGCTCATACGGTAATGGCTGGTTGTTCAGGAGTTGCTGGCAGCACAGAGCTTGGTAGTTTGTGTGTTATTGGTGGCTTTTCAAATTTCTCTGGGCACTTAAAAATTGCTGACAGGACCACAGTATCAGGTGGAACCTCCATTACTAAGTCGATTAAAGAACCAGGTGGGCATTACACAAGTGTTTTTCCCTTCACAAGTCATATGCAATGGGAAAAAAATGCTGCAATTATTAGGGGCTTAGATAAGCTTCGCCAACAAATCAGAGATTTAAAAAATATTAAGTAAAGAAGAGAAAAAATGTCGAATGAAGTAAATTTAGATATCAATAAGATTTTAAAATTATTACCACATCGCTATCCTATTCTTTTAGTGGATAGGGTTTTAGAGTTAGATCCAAGAGTAAGAATTAAAGCCTTGAAAAATGTTTCAGTTAATGAGCCTTTTTTCCAAGGACATTTTCCTGATTACCCAGTTATGCCAGGCGTGCTCATACTAGAATCATTGGCTCAGGCATCAGCTCTTTTAGCGTTTTCTGAACAGAAAGACGACAACTCCCTTTATTTTTTCGCTGGAATTGATAATGCTCGCTTTAAAAAGCCAGTCATCCCAGGGGATCAACTTGTATTAAATGCAGAGGTAGAGAGATATAAGAGCGGCATATGGAAATTTAAAGCATTTGCAACTGTTGGTGATGATTTAGTATGTCAGGCTGATTTACTTTGCGCCCTGAGAAATAAGGAAGATTAAGATGACTCTCATTCATTCAACAGCAATTGTTGATAAAAATGCAAGTGTTGATGCGAGTGTAAAAATTGGTCCTTATGCCATTATTGGACCTAACGTAAAAATTGGTTCCGGAACGACTATTGGCTCTCATACAGTCATTGAAGGTCATACGACTATTGGTAAGGACAATGTTATTAGTCATTTTTCTTCGCTTGGTGGTGTTCCTCAAGATATGAAATATGGTGGAGAGCCAACTCAATTAATAATTGGCGACAGAAACACGATTCGAGAGTTCACAACAATCCATACTGGAACGATTCAAGATAAGGGTGTAACAGTTATTGGTGATGATAATTGGATCATGGCTTATGTGCATATTGCGCATGATTGTGTTGTGGGTAACCATACAATTTTTTCTAGTAATGCGCAAATTGCAGGCCATGTAACTGTAGAAGATTGGGCTATTCTAGGTGGTATGTCCGGTGTTCATCAGTTCGTCAGAATAGGACAGCACTCTATGTTGGGTGGTGCTTCTGCTTTGGTTCAGGATATTCCTCCATTTGTGATTGCGGCAGGAGATAAAGCCCAGCCTCATGGTTTGAATGCTGAAGGTTTAAAAAGAAGGGGTTTTGCAGCTGACACCATATCTGCTTTAAGACATGCATACAAGATCTTATATAAAGATGGTTTAACTTTTGAGCAAGCAAAGTTAGCTATCCATGAAATGAAAGTTTCAGGATTTGAAGGAAATGTACTTTCTGATGATGGGGTTGCAAAGATTGACGAGTTTTTAACCTTTATTAGTGCATCAACGCGCGGCATCATCCGATAGATTATGTCCTCATTAATTGCTTGTGTGGCTGGTGAGCCTTCTGGAGATTTACTTGCTGCCGAGTTGATTAACGGTATTCGTCACCATCAAGAACTTCAAGATAGCCGTTTTTATGGCATTGGCGGACCAAGGATGCAAGAATGTGGTTTTGAGTCCTCTTGGCCGATGGATATTTTGAGTGTTCGTGGATATGTTGAAGTCTTAAGTAATCTACAGCACATATTAAAAATCAGAAGAGAACTATTACAAAGAATTCAATCTGAGCCACCTGATATTTATATAGGAATTGATGCTCCGGATTTTAATTTGAAGATAGAAAAACAATGTCGTCAAATGAAAATTCCAACAGTTCATTACATAAGTCCATCCATTTGGGCGTGGCGTTATCATCGTATTAACGGCATTAAAATAGCTGTTGATCATATGTTATGTATATTTCCGTTTGAACCAAAGATATACCATGACGTTGGTATGCAGGCAACTTATGTAGGGCATCCTTTAGCTAACAAAATACCTATGAAGCCAAATCCTGCGAATGCAAAGCTTGAGCTCTCAAGTAAAGGATTATTACAGTACGGCCCCATTTCTCTGGATGAAACAATTATTGCAGTATTGCCTGGTAGTAGAGAGTCTGAAATTAAATATATCGCTAAGGGATTTTTTGAAGCGATGACCATCATGCAAAAAACGCATGGTAAGAGTATTCGCTTCTTAACTCCTGTAGCAACTGAATTATTAAGACCTGAATTAGAAAAATTAAAAAAAGAAGCGTTAATAAAATCACCAGATATCAAAATTGAATTGATTACTGAAAATTCTAGCTTGATTCTGGAATCAGCTGACTCTGTTCTTATAGCAAGTGGAACTGCGACTCTTGAAGCAGCTTTGTGGAAAAAGCCAATGGTTATTTCATACTCTGTACCTTGGTTAACTGCACAAATCATGAAGAGACAGGGCTACTTGCCTTATGTAGGCTTACCGAATATTCTTTGTCAAAGTTTTGTTGTCCCGGAACTTTTACAAGAACAAGCAGTGCCTGAAGTACTTGCGCGTGGAACTTTAGAATGGCTCGATAGACCTCAGCAAGTTGAGTCTTTAGTTTCTATTTTTGAAGAGCTACATGATATTTTAAAAAAGCCTACTGAAGATCTGGTCGCCGAGGCAATTGCGCAAACCATCAACCTTAAATCAAAATAGATCATTGATGGACATTATTTGTGGAATTGATGAGGCCGGGAGAGGGCCATTAATAGGCAATGTATTAGCAGGAGCAGTAATACTAGATTTAAAAAATCCTATACCAGGACTAAAAGATTCTAAAAAGCTTTCTCACCAAAAAAGACTAGAACTCTATCAAATTATTATTGATCATTCTTTAGCGTGGGGTATAGGTCAAGCGACACCCGCTGAGATTGATCAGATCAATATTCTACAAGCTACTTTTTTGGCCATGAGAAGGGCCTTAGATAATCTCATTAATAAATTTTCCATTTCACCAGATTTGGTTTTTGTTGATGGAAATCAAGATCCAAAACTTTCATTTCCAACAAAAACAATAATAAAAGGTGACGCTTTGGAGCCTTGTATATCTGCAGCGTCAATCTTGGCAAAAGTAACTAGGGATCAACAAATGTTAGAGTTGCATCACCTGCATCCTCAATATGGTTTTGACCAACATATGGGATATCCAACAAAAAAACATTTAGAAAGTATTGAAGCTAATGGTCTTATTCCTGGGTACAGAATGAGTTTCGGACCCATCAAAAAAGTTTTTGAGAGGGAGAAAAATGCTTGATTTGAATTCATATTTTCGATACATATCATCTTCTAGTAATGATTTAATAAAAGATATCAAGCAGCATCTTGAAGGTGGTGTTAAAGCAAATAGATTAAGAAAAGATTCTGGATTAAGCTGTATTGAGGGAATTCATTTATTAAGGGCATGGGTTGACTCCGAGCGTATTGAAGAATTAACTTGCGTAATAACATCAACTACAGATATCAATAATTTAGAAATAATTGCTATCTTAACTGACCTCATTCAACACTGTGAGAAGAATAATTTTTCTTACCCAGATTTAATTATCGTTGATGATTCATTAGCAAAAAAATTAAGTAGTTTGACTAATGGACCTTTTATTGTTGGTCAAGTTCAAATACCTTCTGAGGTATTTTCTATAAAAGATAACGATAACCTAGTCATATTGGATTCAATACAAGACAGCGGGAATGTTGGAACAATACTGCGCACGGCTCTAGCTGCTGGTTATCGAAAAATAATTTGCACACAAGGAACAGCCAATATTTGGTCAATTAAAGTTCTGAGAGCTGCAATGGGTGCACATACTCATTTAAATTTTATAGAGTCTATCAATCCGCAAGAGTTATTAAATGATTTAAAACAGTCAATTTATGTAACTGCACTTGATCACGAAGCAGTTAGTTTATATAGCTTGGGTGAAACTCTTACTCAAGCCCATGCTTTTGTGTTTGGGAATGAAGGAAAAGGGGTTAATGATATTTTCATCAAGTCAGGTATTAAAGTTTTTATCCCTCAGGATGATGGAGTAGAGTCTTTAAATGTTTCAGCTGCGGCTGCGATATGTTTATTTGAAGCCAGACGCATTAACTCCTTTAAAACTCAATAAGCAGTTTTGTCTGACTTAATAATTTGCAATATAGTAGTTGCAATTTCTTCGATAGACTTATGTGTTGAGGAGAGCCAAGAAATATTATTTTTTTCCATCATAATTTGCGCCTCATTAATTTCGTATCTACAGTTGTCTAAGGAAGCGTATTTACTACCCGGACGTCTTTCATTACGAATTTGAGATAAACGCTGAGGTTCAATAGTTAAGCCAAATAGTTTCGTATAGTATTTTTTTAGTTCTGAGGGTAATTGACCGCGTTCAAAATCATCTGGAATAAGAGGGTAATTTGCTGATTTAATGCCGTACTGCATCGCAAGGTAAAGACAGGTAGGAGTTTTACCACTTCTAGAAACTCCAACTAAGATTACATCCGCTTGTTCAAGATTTTTGTGAGATTGTCCATCATCATGAGCGAGTGAAAAATTAATTGCCTCAATTCTATTTTTGTAACTTTCAGTTTCAATATTTTGGTGGAATCTTCCCATGGCGTGGGTAGATTTCAAATTAAGTTCTATTTCGAGGGGGGCAACAAAAGTATGAAACATATCCAAAACCATCGCATTGGAGCTATTTATTAATAAATTGATTTCAGCATTTACTAAGGTTGTAAAAACAATGGGTTTAACACCATTTTTAAGGTGATTTTGATTGATTTCAATAAGAGCCTGGTGGGCTTTTTCAATAGTATTAACAAAAGGAATGCGTATTTGTTTAAATTCTGTTTCAAATTGAGCCAAAATAGAGTGACTAAATGTTTCAGCGGTAATACCTGTTCCATCTGAAACGATAAATACTGTGCGAGGATTATTGGGCATATTAAGATTGGCTGATAAAATTGTATGATTATTAAAGTATAGATTTTAAATTTAAGAGAGTATCTAATGACTATTGAGTCCCATCAAAACGCTTATATTATTCCTTTTGAAGAGTTGCGTATGTCAGACGTTGAAATCGTCGGTGGCAAAAACGCTTCATTAGGAGAAATGATTTCACAACTTCATTCTAA
>DAIQPR010000142.1:0-6516 GCA_036787315.1 Polynucleobacter sp.
AAAGCGCTGAGCCTGAGAATTTAGTTGCCTTCTGGCTGCTAAAGCGCATCCTGATTACCCGGCAAACCTGACCTATTTTGCGGCTAAGGTAAGCCCGGAAATACGGCAGCAAGACCATCTTCTCTTTGCGTTACAAATGATCATCAGCAATTTTTGTCACATGTTCTTAACCTAGGGTGACTAAATTAAAGCCACAAAAAGTTCGGTTTCTAAAAAAGAGTCTTGAGCTTTTTGCCACAAGTTCTATCAACGACCACTTTAAACTCTGAAGGCTTGAGCGTGAATATCTCATCTAAATTTCAATTGTTGGGAATTGCCGCTCTCACGGCTCTTCTTGCTGCTTGCTCTGGTGGCGGAGACTCATCTGCCTTGAATAGCAATCTTGGCTCTGGCGTCTGTCCCGGCACCACGGTTCCAAAGCCTGTCACTTACACCTATGCAAACACAGGCAGAGTAATGTCTCCTGTTGGAACGCTAACCTCAGTTGGTGACTTTCCAACTGGCGGCAAGTTAAGCCCAAATGGATCATTTTTCTGGTCAATTTCATCTGGCCATGGTCAAAATGACGTCAGGATTGTGAGCGTAGCAAGCGGCCAGGTTATCCAAACACTTCCATTGCCAGGTGCATACGGTCAAGTTGCTTTTTCTCCAGATGGCAAAACAGCTTATGTCTCTGGTGAACCTATGGGGGCCTACAGCGGTGCAAGTACCAAAAACATGGTTGGGTTGAATGGTGATGTTATTCACGTTTTCAGCGTTAACGCCGACGGCACGGCAGTTGAGTCACCAAATCCTTTAGTCATCCCTACACCCACCATCACATCAGGGGTTGCTCGCACTACCTACTCAGCAGGTGCTGGTAAATTTAACGGCTCTAATGGTTTACCTCTTTGGACAAATGGTCTTCCGACTTGGCCTGTTGGTCTTGCAGTTAGTCCAGATGGAAAATATTTGGTCGCCGCGCTACAAATGGCAGATGCTGCCATCATTTTTGACCTCACTAAAAATTCAACCGAGGTTGTCAAGGTCGGCAAATATCCTACTGGTGTTGCCATTGACTCTTCAAGCACCAATGCATATGTTTCTAACGCATACGATGGCACAGTATCCAAGTTTGCACTAGCGTCTGCTGCGCCAAGCTCTAAAACAACCGTCACTATCAACGGGTTAGCAGGAGCAGCTGGGGATAATAATTCGCATCCCCAGGGCATGCTTCAAGATCCGCAAAAGGCTTTGTTATATGTTGCTGTAACCAACAAAGACACGATCGCTGTTATTGATGAAACTGCAAATAAAGTTGTTCAAGTTATCAATATGCAGCGAAAGGAAGGGTTCTTTGGTGCTCAACCTATTTCGCTGGCTATTACACCCGACGGCAATACACTTTTGTCTGCTAATGCTGGTGAAAATGCCATCGTTGCCATCAACTTGAATGCTGCCAACAGCAGCATTGCTCAATACGCCATCATTGGTAAGCTACCCACAACCGATTACCCGACAGCTGTTGACGTTACTCCAGATGGTTGCCAGATTGTTTGGAACTCCACGCGTGGTAAGGGTACTGGTGCAAACGGCGGAAGCAAAGTGCCTGCTGCGAACACTTACACAACCTGGGTTTCTACGGTAACAGGCTTTGTTTCGCCCACGACGGGTATTTCTACCGGTGGCTATGACATGGACTTATTGTCAGGCATCGTGGGTGTTACGCCAATGCCCAAAGCGGCTACTTTTGCAGCACTTACCCCTTCTGTTGATTATGGAATGTTCCCTTCGAACTATCCAGCACCCCCATCGTCCACACCTATTCACGGTGCTTTGGTTGCTTCAAGTGGTAACTACAACAGCTATGCACCAAGTAGCCAGATCAAATATGTTTTCTATATTGTTAAAGAAAACAGAACGTATGATCAAATTTTTGGTGCTGATCCCCGTGGTAATGGTGATCCGACACTTCAGATCTTTGGTGACAACTGCTCAGGCTCATGCAGTCCAGCCGACAACTTGATTGCCAGTGGCGTTGGTTTACGAAATGGTGTGACTCCAAATTTGCACGCCTTATCACGTCAATTTAGTTTGTTGGACAACTTCTTTGAAGACAGCGAGGTGAGTGTTGATGGACACGTGATTACGTCCTCTGCTTACGCAACAAACTACACACTTAAATCTTCACACGCTGATTACTCAGGTCGTCAGCGTCCGGTTACTGAAGAAGGTATTTTCCCTGTGACTTTTGCTCCCAAATATTATTTGTGGGATCAATTAGTTAATCAAAACATCAGCTTCTTCAATTACGGTGAGCTTGATGGCAACCCTTTGACTGGCTTTGAAGCCGCTCGAAGTGCGACACCTAACAACATTGGTGCCGCCGTTGTGAATGCCAACAAAATTTTGGCTAGCAGCAATTTTCTCGTGCCACCCGGTACTGGCATCCCCGACTTGTCAGCTTACGGGATTAGCAAGAATCCAGCTGCTACCACATACCCAAGCAACATATACAACGGATGTCTGTTAGGTCCTACTGATCCAACATCAGTTGCGATTGCCTCACAAATTTCTGCTGCAACAGGAGGCGCTTTGAACTCAAAGAATGCCTATCTGGCAAGCCCATTGTGCGCATATGACTCATACACATCGACTGCCTCAATTGCTGGTGTTCCTTTGAGTTTGTTAGGCAACAAAGGTCCAGTCTCGCGCATGGATGCTTTTAAAGCTTCTTTTAAAGCCCAGACTGCCAATTGCACTGCTGCTAACGCAAGTAATCCGGCTGCCTGTGGTGCCCCACAATTCAATTATTTGATCATGATGAGTGACCACACTTACGGTGTGTCACCCGGCTCAAGAGATCCTTACGGAAGCGTCGCAGATAATGATTTGGCTGTTGGGCAGTTTGTGGAGCTCTTGTCCAAGTCGCCAATTTGGCCCTACACAGCCATCTTTGTTGTTGAAGATGACTCACAAGATGGAGCTGATCACGTAGATGCGCACAGAGCGCCTGCCTTTGTCATAAGCCCGTATTCGGCTTTAAACGGTGCAGTGGTTCATTCACGATATGACCAGTTCTCTGTGTTGCGGACTATTGAGTTGATCCTCGGCCTCAATCCGCTCTCGACCTACGATGCTTTGGCAACCCCCATGTACGATGCCTTTACATCTACGCCGAATAATGCTCCCTATACGGCTATTACGCCAACACGGCCCATCTTTGCCTACGTTCCATATCCTAATGACAACCCGTCTATTGCTAAGCTGAAATTGACAGACGAATTCAAGCAGATGATGGCATTGTCGAAGGTATTGCCTTGGGAAAAGGCTGACGTTATCCCAGGCGAAATCATGGATCGTATCTTGTACTCATACGCCCATGCTCAGGGTATGACAAGTGCTAGTTATAAAGGCCCTGGCCCTAACGCCTCCTCCTACGAAAGGCAACGAGCTAAGCGGGTTTATGACATTTACGCTGCGACTAAGAGTTTTCCAACAATCGCAGAAAAGGCCATTCGTTTATACCTAACTGCAACTTCAAAAGATAAAGAAATTGATTAATTTTTAATTCAACAATTTTTTAAAATCTAAAAAAGCCACTGATTAATTTCAGTGGCTTCTTTATATGAATTTATGTTAAAAAAAAATATTTTATTAAAATCAATATTTTTAGTGTTTGCTTTGAGTATTGAAGCACATTGTCAAGATGTAAAACTTGACACTGTTCAAATCCATGAACAAAAGCAAATATTAAAATTGGCTAATTATGCTGTGGATAATTATGCTCCAACTTCATCACTCAGTTCTGATGCAACTAAAGAGGTCGCGACCCCTTTTTCAGATTTTTCATCATTGGCTAATCTAACCCCAAGTTTTTCCAGTACGACTCCAAATGGAAATGGGTTTGATGCGGGTAAAAACATGACATTGCGTGGATTTCCTGATGGTCAATTTAATGTGACCTTAGATGGAATTCCATTTGCAGATCCAGATACATTTAAGCATCATTCAACTTCTTTTTTTCCAGTTGGAACTTTAGATCATTTGCAGGTTGAGCGAAGTCCTGGAGATGCAACAACCTTAGGATATTCAAACTTAGGTGGATCGATAAATTTATTCACCAAAATTATTCCTGATCAATCAAAAACTGAAGCTTACGCTAGTTGGGGTTCTTATGGTACATATTTAACTGGAGCTCAAATTAATACGGCAAATAATAAAGATGGAAGCACTGCACTATTGGTAAATCTTGAAACTATGAAATCCAATGGTGCGTTGAGTTTGGCTGGTGCTGAAAAAAATGATTTATTAATTAAAACAGATAATCGATTCGAAGATTTCAAGCTGACAACTCTATATTCTTTAGATTTGTATAAATTTTACAATCCGCCAAGTATCACGACTAGTCAATTAATTGAATTTGGTCCTGGATTTGGATTTTCAAATCAAATTAATACACCTACTTACTTCGCATATAACAAGACTACTAGAAGAAGTGATTTTGGATATGTAGACATAGAAGGCCAGTTGGATAATAAATTGAGTATTAAAAATACACTCTACACATATTCATATGCATCAAGTGGATTAGCTCCCTCAGGAGATTCTTCTTCATCTTATATTGGTTCAGGTTTCGCCGTCAATCCTTATGATATTGGTGGCACATCAACAAATAATTCATATCGAACCAATGGTGATTTTTTTAAAATCAATCACCGTTTCGATAAAGATTTAAATATGAAATTAGGCTTTTGGGTTGAGCAAAGTGAGCAAAAACAAAATAGAAATTCAATTGATTTGACTACAGGACTTTTATATTCTGGAAATAAGTCATTGAATGCATCTACGCTTTATGACTTTGAAAATAAATTAACAACATCACAATCTTCTGTGGATTTTGAATATAAAATTGCTGAGAGCTTTTATACCCAAGCTGGCGTAAAGTATCAACAGGTGAATCGTTCACTTAACGCGAGCATATTGCCGACATCATTGCCAGGTACAAACGGAAACGTAACAAAAAGAATTAACAGCTCAATGCCGAGTGTTTCAGGCAGATATGAGATAGAAAAGAATTCAAGCTTATATGTTCAATGGTCAAAAGGATCGTTGACTCCTCTGCTTAGCTATTTCTATACTAAAAACCCAGCTGCAGGCAATTTGGCCAATCCAGAGACAGGAACCGCAACACAGCTTGGTTATATTCAAGCTTCAGATTATTTTAATTTTAATGTTGATGCTTATCAAGTAAGATTAGATAACTATATTTCAAAATATACAATCAATAATAATGTTGAATATATAAATGATGGAAGTGTTTTGTATCGCGGAATCGAGTTTGAAAGTGATATATACGCTGGTAATGGTTTTACTGGTATCATAAACGCGAGCTTAATTGGCGCAAAATTTTTGAATGATGGAGTAACATCTGTCAATCAACATGCAGGTGATAGGATATCTTTTGCGCCTTCATACTTGGGGCTTTGGGGGCTCCTTTATTCAAATGAAGGATGGAATAGTAGTTTAATAACAAAGTATGTTGGTTCTGAGTACCAAGGTAAAAATGGATCGTCAGATGGAGCGCCATTTTATGTTCGACCTTATTCCTACACTAACATCACAATTTCAAAATTAATAAGAAGCATCTATGATAAGAATAATGCGACTTTATCTTTTCAAGTTTCAAATTTGTTCAATCGAAATTCTATAACCGACACAGCTGGTCCATCAATACTCGGTCCATTACTGGTCAATGTTCTCCCAGCAAGAAGCTATACTTTAAGCTTAAGGGTTGAGCTTTGAGTTTGATTTTGAGTTTGAAATAATATCATTTGGTGATCGGTATTAATTAATATTGAATATTATAAAATATATAAAAATTCGTCATCCTTATTTTATACTTTTTGAAAACAGTTGGTGCTGCTTAAGTTATTATTTAATATGGCGATAAAGTTCTTTTTACTGCGAATTCAATATTAACGATAGTTATTTCTAGTGTTGATATTCCGAGAGCGAAATGACCCGTCACTCCTCTTGGTCGTTCAAGCTAGGTTGCTCAGATCTGGAGTTAGAAAATAAATTAAAGCTTCGCAAACCAAAGAGGTGTGAAGCTTGGAAGATACAAATAAATTAGAGTTACTACCCCCCGCGATCACTATTCCCGAGGGGGGCAGGGTCAAGGTCTATGGTGTAGATTTTGACGAAAAGTTTTTAGCAAAGCTTGTAGTTGAGGAGCTGAATAGAGGTTCAAATAAAGATACCCCCTTGATTTCACAGGCTGTTGAAATCTATATCGCTGACAGTCTTTCAGGTCATAAGCGGAAGTTTCAAGGGGATGCTTATTGGGCGCTCAAAGGCTTCATAGAGGTTTGCGGTGACATTCCAATTGGTGAATTACAGCACCGTCATATTTGCATGTTCAGGGATCACCTACTGAACAGAGGTCTTCATCCAACCAGCGCGCGGAAACAGACATCAATTCTGAACTCCGCACTCAATGCTGCATTTAAGCATCTGGGGATCGACAGGCTAAGT
>DAIQPR010000143.1:0-6438 GCA_036787315.1 Polynucleobacter sp.
TGATTAAGCTGGGCTAATTGCTCTTCGTGATTTAACTCTTTTGTACCTGATTCAGGTGTATCAGAAGCAGATTCGGAATTTGGAACGTCTTTTTTTTCTTCAGTCATTTCAATGCTTTACAAGTTTTGGTTGAATAAAAAGTTATTTACCCTATTTACTTATAGGCAAAAATTAATATTTCAAGACCAAAAAGGGATTTTTTTCTTAAAAACTAAACTAGGAGTGATTTTTGGACAGAGTCTACGATTTCAAACCGCTTTTGGATAACTTCTATTGAATCAAACTCTCTACGCCAACCTTGGATATTCTCTTCAATGATCTTTGCCATTGCCAATATCCAGTCTTGGTGGGTATTCATGCACGGAATTGCGAAATATTCATTTCCTCCAGCATTATGAAAAATCTCTTTACCTTCCATAGCTATTTCTTCGAGCGTTTCTAAGCAGTCAGCCGGGAAACCAGGACAAAAGATATCTACTCGGTTAGTTTTAGCAACACCTAACTTTTCCAACAAAGGGGCTGTATATGGCTTTAACCACTCTGCCTTTCCAAATCTTGATTGAAAACTAATGATTGCCTCTTTGTCTGAAAGACCAAGCGCTTCACGCAATAAACGTCCAGTTTTAAAACACTCGCAATGATATGGGTCTCCCATATCTAGAGTTCTTTTTGGTACCCCGTGGAAAGACATGATGAACTTATCCCCTAACTCAAAATTAGGTCGGCCATTCAGAGCCCAAAAATTTTCAACCTGTGTTTTTAATGCATGGATATACATTGGATGATCGTGATAATGCTTAATGGATCTTAGAGCGGGTGGATTTCTTTCTTCTTTAAAAATACGAAAGATTTCATCATAGGTTGATGCTGTTGTAGTTGCAGAATATTGTGGATACATTGGCATAACAAGCAAGCGATTAACTCCCTGCTCTTTCATACTTTCCAAAACATCGTTAATAGCAGGATTTCCATATCTCATAGCCAATTCAACGATAACGTCTCCTTCACCATTCTGATTAATGGATTTGCGCAATAAATCTACTTGAGATTTTGAGTAGAAAAGCAGGGGGGATCCGCCATTATCTCCATCCAACCAAACACTTGCATACTTTTTTGCTGAAGCTCCAGCTCTTATAGGGAGAATAATTAAATTTAGAATGCACCACCAAACAATCCTTGGAATTTCAACGACGCGAGGATCCGATAGAAATTGTTTGAGGTATTTTCTAACTGCTTTTGCAGTTGCTGCATCTGGGGTTCCTAAATTGACAATTAATACTCCAATTTTGGCGGCCGTAGAGTGCGCTTTTTGAGGGTCTTGAATTTGATTTTTCACTAATTTTCCAAGGCTAAGAATTTTGACTTAAAGCACTGCTGAGTAATTTTGCTGTAATGTCAACTATCGGAATTACCCGATCATATGCCATCCTAGTTGGGCCAATAACTCCTAAAGTTCCAACAATAATTCCATTAACTTTATAAGGTGCCGTAATTACCGCCATATCATCAATAGGCACTAACTCACTTTCTCCACCTATAAAAATCTTTACACCATTCGCTTTACTAGACTCGTCAAGTAATTGGATTAAGCCAGTCCGTTGCTCAAATACATTAAATAAGCGTTTAATTTTATCCATGTCTGAAACAAGCTCACCAACCTCGAGGAGTTTTTTCTCTCCAGAAATTACAACTGACTCTTTGTCATCCTTTAGGGAATTTGAGCCTATTTCAACTGCTTGACTCAAAAGACCAGTGATATCTTGCTTTATACCAACAAGTTCTTGTTTAAGCCTATGTCGAACAGATTCAAAATCTAGTCCAGCATATTGCGAATTGATAAAGTTGGCAGCTTCAATAAGTTCAGTTGAAGAATAGTCCTTTTGTGTTACGAGAATACGGTTTTGTACATCACCCTGTGGAGTGACCAATATTAAAAGTACTCTTCTCTCAGAAAGTCTTAAAAATTCAATTTGTTTAAAAATATGTGCTGGCTTGGGAGTCATCACAACACCTGCAAATTTGGATAAGTTTGACAAAACATGGGCTGCGGCTGCAATCACTCTCTGAGGTGAATCTGGTTGAATCTCATCAAATGCCTCTTTAGCAAAACCATCTTCCAAGGGTTGTATGGTCAACATTGTGTCCACAAAAAGTCTATATCCTTGCGGAGTAGGAATTCTTCCAGCAGAGGTATGTGGACTAGTCACAAACCCCATTTCTTCTAGGTCAGCCATTACGTTGCGAATTGTTGCTGCTGACAAGTCCAAGCCAGAGTGGCGAGAAAGTGTTCTAGAGCCGACGGGTTGACCTTCAGATATATATCTTTCAATCAAGGTTTTTAGAAGTTCGCGTGCTCTTTTATCCATATAAGTAGAGATTCTAACCAATCTTAGAATTTTTGTATGAATGAATAATTTGAAAGACTGCTTTTGCTATGGTTTAATCGAAGAATGACAAATAATTCTTCAAATCCCTCCGTTTTCAAAAGAGTAGCTCTGGTTGGTAAATTCCAGGCAGACGGCATTAGTAAAGTTTTAGACCAGTTATCAGAACTTGCAAAAATCCAAGGTTGCTCAACATGGATTGAAGAAGGTACTGCAAAATTCACTAAAAATGAGCATCTGCCAACGATTAAAGTTAATGAGATGCAAGGAAATATTGATGTTGTGATCGTCATTGGTGGAGATGGGACACTTTTAGGCGTAGGGAGGCATCTAGCTGGAGCCAATATTCCAGTCATTGGAATCAATATGGGGCGCCTTGGGTACATGACAGACATTCCTTTACAGGAAGTGTCATCTATTTTGCCCCAAATGTTGGCAGGTTTCTATGAATCAGATTCTCGGGACTTACTGGTTGCCTCTGTCATCCGAAATGGAGAAATTACCCACCAAGGATTAGCTTTAAACGATGTTGTAGTAAATCGTTCGAGCTTAACTGGAATGGTAGAACTTACAGTAAAGGTCAATGATAGTTTCATGTACAACCAAAGATCTGATGGCTTAATTGTTGCTACTCCTACGGGTTCAACTGCATATAGCCTCTCTTCTGGAGGGCCAATCCTTCATCCACGTGTAGATGGGATGGTTTTAACCCCAATTGCTCCCCATGCACTATCAAATCGTCCAATAGTCTTGCCAAATGATGTGGAAATTTTGATTGAAGTTGCCGGCGGAAAAGATGTTAATGCTCACTTTGATATGCAATCGCTATCGATTCTCCAGGTTGGTGATCAAGTAAGTGTCAAAAAATCCACCAAACGGGTTACTCTTTTGCATCCTAAAGGACACAGCGATTACAAAACTCTTCGTGAGAAGTTACACTGGAACGAATATCCCTCTTCTTTTTAATCTATGCTGCAAAGTTTGGAAATTCGTGATTTTGTAATTGTTCGCCAACTCGAACTGGACTTGAGCCAAGGTTTTACCGTTCTGACTGGTGAAACCGGTGCAGGTAAATCTATTCTTTTAGATGCGCTCGCAATAGCTATGGGAGAAAAAGCTGACATTAGTCAAATTAGGGAAGGTTGCTCCCGCGCTCAAATCAGCGCTAATTTTATAATCCCAGAATCCTTAAAAAATAATATTGAAACTTGGTTAGAGGAGTTTGGATTTACCAATGAAGATGATCACCAATCTCTTCAGCTAAAACGAATTATCGAAAACTCGGGTAGAAGCAAATCCTACATTAATGGATTTAGCGCCACTTTAAGCCAGTTACGTGAAATTGGTGAACAGTTAGTTGATATTCATGGTCAGCATGAGCATCAACTTTTATTAAAGCCCGGTGCTCAAAGACAACTATTAGACAATCACGCAAAATTAACCCTATTACTAGAGCAAGTCGCTCAAGCTTATCAAAACTGGGTAAGTATTGATAAAAAAATAAAATCAGCTCGAGCATTAGGTCAAAATATAGCCAAGGAAAAGGAGCGCATTGCATGGCAATTAGAGGAGCTCAATACACTTAGTCCAAAAGAAGGTGAATGGATTGATCTTGAACAAGAACATAGTAGGCTTTCAAATGCTGCAGAATTAATCAACGGATCTCAGGAACTCGTTAATTTGCTGAGCGAGGGTGAAAACTCATTACTTGATCAGATTTCAAAGGCTCAAAATATATTAAAGAGTCTTGTCCAAATTGATTTAAATCTAAGTAATATTCAGGAGTCATTAGAGCCGGCAGATATTCAAATCAACGAAGCCGCACATACTATTAATAGGTATCTCCAGAAGTTAGAGTTAGATCCTAGTAGATTAACTCTCGTTGATTCTAGGCTTCAAGAATATCATCGACTTGCGAAAAAGTATAAAAGTCCTCCTGAGGATTTACCTCACTTGTGGATTCGACTAAAAGAAGAATTTGCCAATTTAGAAGCTTCTCAGAATATTGAACAACTTGAAATTGAGTTAAAAAATGCATGGGAGGCTTACACACAAGTTGCACTGAAACTTTCTTCTTCTAGAAAAAAAGCTGCCATTGAATTATCAAATGCCGTTACTTTAACTATGCAAACTTTAGCAATGACAGGTGGTAAATTTGTTGCCGAAGTTACCTCCATTGAACAGGGTAATCAATATGGTTTAGATAATGTTGAATTTTTAGTTGCAGGGCATCCAGGTGTTTTGCCACGACCTATTTCTAAGGTTGCATCAGGTGGTGAATTAGCAAGAATAAGCTTGGCAATATCTGTCATAGCTAGTAGCGCTAGCCAAATACCAAGCTTGATTTTTGATGAAGTTGACTCAGGAATCGGTGGGGCAGTTGCTCAAACTGTGGGCGAGTTACTGAAGCAACTGGGCCAACATCACCAAGTTCTTTGTGTAACCCATCTACCCCAAGTTGCGGCCCAAGGAGACCATCAATTACGTGTTCAGAAAACTCAAGATGATGAGCACACAGTGAGTCAAATAGATGTTCTGGATCAACAACAACGCGTTCAAGAAATAGCGCGTATGCTTGGTGGGACAACAATCACTGAAACAACCTTACAACATGCAAAAGAATTACTGGGGTATTAATTAAGCTCCATAATTTTTTTCCATACTTTTTGAACTTTTTCTTTTGCAAAAGTAAACTCATCATTTAAATCATTTGGCACTCTAGCAACAGAATGTCCATCAAGTCGAAGTTGGTGTTGTTTCTTTCTAAACAAACGATACGCATCCGACAAAATTGTTGCAGACTCTATGTCTAAAATTCCTATTGAAGATGCCACTTTTAATAAAGCTATATTTCCAATATTTTCCATAAGGGTTGGGTATTGATAAGAATACTGAAGAACAAACCACTGAATCATAAATTCAATATCTACCATGCCACCAGAGTCGTGTTTTAAATCAAAATCATTGGAACGATTGGGGTGCCCTTCATGTATTTTTAAACGCATTTCTAATATAGTTTTTTTCAACGCATTTGGATCTCTTTGCAAAGAAATAACTTTGGAACGTATTTGCTCAAAACGATGTTTTACAGACTCACTTCCAGCACAAAATCTTGCCCTAGTTAATGCTTGATGTTCCCAAACCCAAGCTGCATTGCTACCCTCTTGCATTTGATACGCTTCAAAAGAAGTAAGGTTTGTAACCATTAATCCTGAAACGCCATTAGGTCTTAACCGAGTATCAATTTCAAAAAGAATTCCTGAGCTAGTAACAGTGGTACAACACATAATAAATCGACGAACTAGCTTTAAAAAACTCTCAATAATATCCTCAGAGAACAAAGTTTCTTTTTCATCATAGATAAACACTAAATCAAGATCTGAGCCATACCCTAACTCTTTCCCACCTAACTTGCCATAAGCAATCACACCAAATCCTGCAGCAAAAATATCTGGCGGTAGATTTTCTTGCTGACGGACAATTCTTGACCACACACTTTTAATTGTTTCTTGAATCACAATATCTGCCATTGCAGATAATCGATCACTAACTTTCTCAACCGATAAACCTTGTGATCTACCAATGCCTAAATCAGCTAATAAAGTTTGAAATATTTCAGCATGGTGAGCATCCCTAAGGATATTCCATACTAACTCTTGGCTATCCTCTTCTTTTGCAACCTCATCTAGTCGACTACTTAGTTGACTTTGCCAAGATTTCCAATACTCTTCAGGATTTAATTCAGGTTCAATTAAGTGATTATTTTGTATGAATTCGTCTAATAAATGAGGATGTTTAATAAGATAATCCGTTCCCCATTTAGATTCTGTTAGAAGCAATAAAACGCTCTCTATAACGGCCGGATATTCTCTTAATAATGATAAATATGCGGCTCTTCGAATAATAACTTCAACCAAATCTAAAAATTTAATAAGGCCCTTTTCAGGCACAGGTGGATGAATTTCAGTAATTCTTAAAAAGATAATCTGTAAATTTTGCTTCGTGGCTTCATTACAAACTTGATATCTAGAACTTTGAAGAAATTGTCGATACC
>DAIQPR010000006.1:0-1739 GCA_036787315.1 Polynucleobacter sp.
TGTAGCGGGGTTCGAAGTTCGTGAGAGACATTCGCTAAAAATTGGCTTTTCGCTTGGTAATCCCCCCACAGGTTAATTGGATTTAGAAGTAGAATTTTCTCATTGAGAGGAGTTCTACATGAAGCGTTCAAAATTTACAGATAGTCAGATCATGGAAGCCCTAAAAAGGGTCGATGCTGGTTTAGCGGTTCCAGAGATTTGTCGAGAGTTAGGGATTAGTACGGCAACTTTTTATAAATGGCGTGCGAAGTATGGTGGTATGGATACATCGATGATGGCTCGGATGAAGGAACTTGAAGCTGAGAACGCCCGCTTAAAGAAGATGTATATCGAGGAGAAACTCAAAGCGGAGATCTTAAATGAGGCCATCACAAAAAAGTGGTGAGGCCGTCTCGCAGACGTGAGATGGCCCAAAAGGCAGTAAGAGATAAGGCAATCCCCATTCGATTGGCCTGCGCCATATTTAGCGTGAGCGAGTCTTGTTATCGCTATCAAGCCAAGAATGACACCGAAAATGAGATCATCGCTAACTGGTTGATCCGTTTAACGGATAACAACCGCACTTGGGGCTTTGGCCTATGTTATTTGTATCTGCGTAACATCAAAAACTTTACTTGGAATCATAAGCGTATTTATCGTATTTACAGAGAGTTAGAGTTAAACCTACGGATCAAGCCACGTAAGCGTCTAGTGCGTGATAAGCCGGAGGCCTTAACTGTTCCACTAGCAATCAACCAAGTATGGTCAATTGATTTTATGCATGATCAGCTAGAGGATGGGCGCAGCATTAGGTTGTTTAATGTCATTGATGACTTTAATCGAGAGGCTTTAGGAATTGAAGTGGATTTTTCATTACCCTCCGAAAGAGTGATACGGAGTTTGGATCAAATAATTGGTTGGCGAGGTAAGCCCAGTGTGATTCGAGCAGACAACGGACCTGAACTTGTTAGTAGTAAGTTAATGGAATGGGCAGCAAAGCATCAAATCCAGATTCAACATATCCAACCAGGTAAGCCTCAACAAAATGCCTATGTAGAACGATTTAATCGTACTGTTCGATACGAGTGGTTATCTCAGCATTATTGGCAAAGTATTGACGAAGTTCAGATGTTTGCAACACAATGGATGTATCAATATAATCATCAACGTCCAAACATGGCATTGGGCGGTTTTACCCCTAAACAGCGGCTGGCCATGGTTGCTTAACTTACTCTACTTTTGAGTTCAGTTATTAATGGGGGGATTACCAAATGAGTAATTTTTTTGTTGTACAAATTTTAGATAGATTTTTATACTAATTTGAAAATTATTCGGCTTGAAGTGGTGCAACAGCAGCACCTTGTATTTGATGTCTCTTTAAAGCATCAGCTACAAAACCACTTGCTTTCATGCGTTCAACATAATTTTTAAAGTAGGCTTTAGTAACATTACTTACATCTTTATTGACACCCATAGATTGGTTAATTTGCATAAATCGACCAGGGAGTAGGCGAATATTGGGATATTTTTCTAGATCCATTTCTAACTGTTGTTTCACTCCAGCGCCAACTTCATAATTGCCTTCTACAAAAAATTCAACAACCTTAGGGGATGTTGGAGCATGGACAATCTTTGCATGTTTAATTTCACGAGTTAAATACAGGTCATAGGCACTACCTTTTCCCACAACAATACGGTTATGCGCTTGATCAACTTCATCATTGGAATTGATCGGTGAATTATTTGGAACAACGTAAGCG
>DAIQPR010000006.1:1749-28465 GCA_036787315.1 Polynucleobacter sp.
GGATCAATAGCAAAGAATCCAAAGTCGGCTTTTTTATTAGCAACTGCATCGACCGATTTGCCTGCTGAATCAAACACTACTAACTCAATTTCAACATTTAATTCTTTAGCTAAATTTTTTGCTAAATCTATCGAAACACCATAAGGTTCAGAATTTTCAGAGTCACGTTTGGCCAATATAGGATTTCCGACATTAATAGAAGCTCTAATTTTTCCTTGAGGAGCAAGTTCAGCTTTGATAATTTCAATATTGGCAGCGTTTGTCATTGTTGTATAAATAGTCAAAAAAATGGTTAGTATGGAGAAGAAAATTGCTTTCATAGTATCTTAGTATATTCTTTTAGATATTTTGATAAAAATTATTATATGGAACAAAGTCTAACATCCGAATTGCAACAGCCAAAATCTCTGGGAGAGCTATATTGGGCAATGACAGGCTTAGCTCTGCAAGGTTTTGGAGGCGTATTTCCGGTTGCTAGAAGAGTATTGGTAGATGAGCGTAAGTGGTTTACTCCTCAAGTATTTTTGGAGGAATGGGCTGTAGCTCAAGTCATGCCAGGACCTAATATCGTTAACTTATCGGTAATGTTTGGTGCAAGATTTTTTGGTCCCATGGGATCTTTTGCAGCGGTAGCTGGCATATTTTCGATGCCTGCGGTGCTACTAATTTTAGTAGCGATATTTTTTGAGCAATATAGAGAGTATCCAGCGGTAGCTGGGGCCTTGCATGGCATGGGGGCTGTTTCAGCTGGTTTAATTGCTGGTACATCATTGAAGTTGGCTGGAAGTTTAAAACATCATCCACTTACTTTTTATGGTGCGATCGCTTTCACAATAGTTACATTTGTTCTTTTAGCTGTTTTTAAATTTCCTCTAATACCTGTATTAATGGTTATGGGAACTAGCTCAGTGTTTCTGACATATTTACGTATTAAAGATCGTAAATTAGATGAGGAACCTATATGAGTATAGGTTTTGCTGATTGGGTAACGGTACTTTTACATTTTGCTTCGATGTCGGTTTTTGCTATTGGTGGAGCGATTGCACTTATTCCCGAGTTCCATCGGTTTTTTATAGATGAACATGCTTGGCTAACTGAATCACAGTTTTCGTCAGGTATAGCTTTAGCACAGGCATCCCCGGGGCCTAATGCGCTAATGTTAGCAATGATGGGTTGGAATTTTGGAGTGAATGCAACTCCAAGTGGATATTCACACTATTTATTTGCACTCTTAGGTTTCGTAACTTGTTTGTTATGTGCATTAACGCCTTCATGCATTTTGACTTTTACAGCAACACGTTGGGTTCAAAAGAATAGTGAGAAAAAGGGTGTAATTGCATTCAAGCAAGGATTATCTTGTGTTGTGATTGGTTCGATGCTTGTATCAAGCTGGGTCATTATCCGAGGAGATTTTGTCTTGGATCATAACTGGCAAGTTTGGTTGATTGCTCTTGTAACACTTATTTTTGTTTGGGCAACAAATGTTCACATTCTTTGGTTGCTCACAGCAGGCGCTCTGATTGGTGCAAGTGGAATATTAGGTAAGTTTTAAATTACGGTATTTTTTTACACAACGAGCTAAGCGTTCAGCCGTGCAATTTTCTAGATTTACCCAAGCCACAGCTTCAGGGTCACTTGCGACTCCATGCTCAATTGGTTCTAATAGATAAGCAAAATCTATATGAAGATGTTGAGCTTCTTGCTTAATTGGGTTGGCAGGAATGATATGAACATCTATATCAAAGGGAATATTTTTATTAAAAAGGGAGGATGCTATGGTGTTCCAACCTGTTTCTTCCTTAACTTCTCTAATGGCACCTTCAAGTGGGGATTCTCCAGGGTCAACATGTCCACCAGGCTGAAACCACTCTTTAATATATCGATGCCGAATGAGAAGAATTTGTTCATTTTGAATCACTATTCCACTACCTGTGATGTGACCAGGTAAAAGGTGACGTGGAAAAGGGTCTACACAATTTATAAGGAATTGTGTGGTGCTAAGTAATTTTTGAGCTTCATCTGGAAAAAAAGCACAGTATTTTTGTATAACTTCCCACATCGTTTAACTCTTCGTTTTTTTGCGAATTGGATTAGCATTAGCTCTAGGAGGAAGACCAGTGTGTTGCGTCAAAATTCTTCCTTTTACAGGTTTTCTAGATGTACCTATTTCATTTTGAGGATTTGTAAAGTCTCTTGGATTATTGATTGTTTTAGTCGATATTCTACTTTTTACAGCAGTGTTAGCCTGAGCAACAGTTGTGGAGTTTTTTCTCCGTGCGCTTTGATAAGTACCATCTGTTTTAGGTTGGTAACTAGGAATGAGATGATGTTTTCCATTACCAATTAAATCAGCACGCCCCATTTTTTTGAGTGCTTCTCTTAATAAAGGCCAATTATTTGCATCGTGATATCTTAAAAAAGCCTTATGAAGGCGACGTCTTTTCTCACCACGAACAATATCAACGGTTTCACTTTCCCTTGTCACTTTGCGCAATGGATTTTTGTTCGTATGGTACATCGCTGTGGCTGTTGCCATTGGTGATGGATAAAAAGTTTGCACTTGATCAGCTCTAAAGCCATTCTTTTTAAGCCACATTGCAAGATGCATCATGTCCTCATCACTTGTTCCTGGATGGGCTGCAATAAAGTAGGGTATTAGGTATTGTTCTTTACCAGCTTCTTTAGAATATTTATCAAATAGTTCTTTGAATTTGTCATAGCTGCCAATACCGGGCTTCATCATTTTTGTGAGTGGACCAGACTCAGTGTGTTCAGGGGCGATTTTTAAATATCCCCCGACATGGTGCGTCACTAATTCTTTGATATATGCAGGGGCTTTTATAGCTAAATCGTAGCGCAAGCCAGAACTAATCAGAATCTTTTTTACACCGCGGATATTTCTGGCTCTTCTATAAAGTTGGATAAGAGGAGTATGGTCTGTGTTTAAGTTAGGGCACACGTCTGGAAAGACGCAGGAAGGTTTACGACAATGAGCTTCTATTTCAGGAGATTTACAAGCTATGCGATACATGTTCGCTGTAGGTCCACCTAAATCTGAAATAACTCCAGTGAATCCTGGAACTTTATCTCTGATGTCTTCAATCTCTTTAATAATGGAGTCTGAGGATCTATTTTGAATAATTCGACCCTCATGTTCTGTAATCGAACAGAAAGTACAGCCACCAAAACATCCTCGCATAATATTGACAGAAAAGCGAATCATTTCCCAAGCAGGGATTTTTGCATCACCATAACTTGGGTGTGGTGCCCTGGCGTATGGTTGATCAAAAACGAAATCCATTTCAGGGGTTGTCAAAGGTATTGGTGGAGGATTTAACCATACATCTCTAATAGATGCACCTTCACCATGTTGTTGGACAAGAGCCCTAGCATTGCCAGGATTGGTTTCAAGGTGTAAAACACGATTTGCATGCGCATACAAGACAGCATCTCTTTTAACAGCCTCATAGCTAGGTAGTCGTATGACAGTAGTATCTCTCTCCAACTTCATTCTTTTGGGCATTTGTAACTGAATTGTTTGCTCAATAACTGGGTTTGGAGTCGTGGATGAAGATGATTTAGCGCATTCTTCACCTTGACTTGCTGCTTGCTCATCCGGCATTAAATAGGGATTAATGGGGGGATCAATTTTGCCTGGCTCATCGATTTCTGAAGAATCAATTTTTAAATAATTGGATGCGCTAGTCCTACGAATAAATGCGGTACCTCTGACATCTGTGATGTCTTGAATTTTTTCACCTTGTGCTAGGCGATGTGTAATTTCTACGAGTGCTCTTTCAGCGTTACCATAAAGAAGAATATCTGCTTTTGCATCAACCAGAATTGATCGACGCACTTTATCTTGCCAATAGTCGTAGTGAGCGATCCTTCTTAAGGAGGCTTCGATACCACCCATAATAATAGGCGTCTGTGGGTAAGCTTCTTTACAACGTTGAGCGTAAACCAGTGAGCAACGGTCTGGTCTTTTGCCACTAACACCACCTGCCGTATAAGCATCATCTTTACGAATTTTTCGATCAGCTGTATAGCCATTGATCATTGAATCCATATTTCCTGCAGTGACTCCAAAATAAAGATTTGGTTTCCCAAGGCTTTTAAATGGATCTGCTGACTGCCATTCTGGTTGAGAAATAATACCTACTCTAAAACCTTGTGACTCTAATAATCTTCCGATGATTGCCATACCAAAACTAGGATGATCAATATAGGCATCGCCTGTAACGATAATAATGTCGCAACTATCCCAACCAAGCTTATCCATTTCTTGTCTTGACATGGGTAAAAACGGTGCGCGACCATAACATTCCGCCCAGTACTTAGGATAAGAATCTAGATGGGGCGCGGAAGGAATAGAGAAGATTGTGCGCGGGGCGTTCATATATGCGCTATTTTAAGCGATTAAGGTTTTTTGTGCCTTATGAATCGCTTATTATATAAATTGAGTAGATTTTTAACTAAAAAATGGCATCCAAATTTAAAAAATAATGGGTATTTATTTCTATATTCGTACAGCTGCTTTGGTTTTATTAGTACTTATAACAGGCTGTGCAAGTCAACAAACCAAGGTTAATCAATCCAGGCAAATTTTTGCTATGGGTAATTTACCCGCAGCATCTAGTGCTATTGATCAGTCTATTCCCTCAAAAAATAATGTCTACAACTTAGAGCAGGGAAGTATTCTGCGCTTAATGGGCATTAATAAAATATCTGATAGTACGAAAGAACTTTTGTCTGCAGATGCGATACTTCGTCAAAATGAATTAACTCGAGCAAGTATTAAATCATCTGTTTCTAATGTTGCAGGATATTTTTTATCTGAAGGGATTGGCAAAGATTACGTACTAAAAAATTACGAAGGCACAATGCTTGCGTACACACTTGCTTTAAATCACGTTCTCTCAGGTGATTGGGATAAAGCCAGAGTAGAGATATTAAAAATGGCCCAAAGGGAACAAGATATTGCCAGTTACAACGAAGCTAAATATAGAGCGATTGCAGAGGCAAAAAATAAGGGCATTAATGGGATGCAAGGAACGATTGATAATCGTGTTATTCAAGGAAATCCAATTATTAATGGATATCCAGTAAATACGATTTCTGATTCTCAAACTTTAAGTCTGAAGAACTCGTATCAAAGCGCAGCTGCACACTACTTGGCAGGTTTTATTTTTGAAAAGTTACGTGAGCCTTCATTGGCTGCTCCAGGATATCGACTTGCAATAGAGTTAAGACCTGATATAGCTTTTTTGCAAGAGGGGCTTAAAAACTTAGATGCTAATGTTCAGCAGCCTGTAAATTCAACACCTACTGGTAAAACGGACACCTTATTTGTAATAGAAACTGGATTTTTACCTCTGATTGATAACTTTAAATCAAATATTCCAATTCCAATTAGTGGACAGATTCGATTTGCGACAGTTTCATACCCTTATATTGCTCCTAATACAGAGTTATTTAATCCTGGCCAAATCGCTGTTGATGGTCAAATGATTAATTTAAATATGGTCACAAGTATTGATAGTATGGCAAGAAGAGATCTACGAGATGAGATGCCTGGTTATATGTTGCGTGGTGCTAGTAGAGCGGTTGCACAGGTTTTAGCTCAGGTTGGAACACAAAGGGCAGTTCAGGGGAATAATTCGAATAATTCTAATCAAGCTGCTTTGGGGGCTATTGCTGGAATGATTACTGGAATTACTATGGCGGAAATTAGTAGTGCAGATGTGCGTCACTGGTCTAATTTGCCTGCAAATGTTTTTTTAGCCAGAGCACAGATTCCGAATGGGCTAAGAGATTTCCTAGTAAGAACACCAAATGGTGCATTGGTTGGTCGACAATTTAATTTTCAGGGTGAAAAAAATATTATTTATGTTCGGGTTTTTAGAGACAGGGCAACAATGTTGGCTAGTAATGATATTTCTTCAGGATTTGCATCCATAGCACAACCAATTCCTTTTGTTCTCAAAAACCCTGTCGCACCCTTAATTCCACCCAATGGTCAACCACCCGCAGATATTAAACGTTGATATGTTAGATTACTTAACAATTAAGATATTTTCAAAAGAAACGGCGCATCTATGAAATTACAGAATCTCTATAAATTTCTTGTTTTAGCATCTTTAGTTTTATTAGCTTCTTGTTCTTCCTATGTTGATAAGCACTCTCTAAAAATGGGTAAAACAGGTGATATCAAAATTGTAGACATCAAAAGCTTTGATAGGAATGGTTTGTTAGTTGTACAAGCTATTGTTAAAAATAATGGTAATTCAAAGCCAGTACAATACAGGTTCCAATGGTTTGGTGACAAGGGTGAAAGAGTTTGGGCTGATGAAGCATGGAAACCCTTGGTCATTCCTGAGGGAAGAACTGCAACTATTGAAGGAGTTGCTCCTAATTTGGAAGCCTCTGAGTATAAGTTTGAGTTAGATTCCTATTAACATTTGAGGTATTTATGGATACACGTTTACAAAAATTCTTACTAATTTCTGCTGCTTCATTGGCATTATTCGGATGTTCATCTGGCCCTAAAGTCTCCTATCAAGATCCGAATAAAATCGAGACAATATCTGCGGACTATGGAGTAACTGATTTACAAATGTTGGCTGAGTCAATGACTAGATCTTTACTGCAAACTCGTGTGATTATGAATTCTCCTACACCACCATTGGTAACGGTGGCTCCAGTGAAAAACAAAACCAGTGAATACATTGACACTAATCTCATTACGAACAAAATCGAAACCCAATTATTAAAAAGTGGTCAAGTTCGTTTTGCAGTCAAAGCTACTGATATGTCTACTCAAGTAGGTGAGTTAACTCGTCAAAACTCAGGTATGTATAACAAAGAAACTACGTCTAAGATTGGCAATATGGAAGGGGCAAAATATCGCATTGAAGGTGAAATTGGTTCTATCGTAAAAGCCGATAAAAATGTAAAAGATGTCTTTTACAATCTGACATTAAGGTTAATTAATAACGAGACTGGCACTTACGAGTGGCAGGATGAAAAAGAAATTAGAAAGCAACAACGTCGTTGATTGTGAATTGTCATTAAACTGTTAATACGCTTTAACAATCCCCTTATAAGATGAAGCAACTTTATAGGGGGATTTCATGAAACTTAGTCGTCTTTCATTGGTTTTATCAGTAGCTTTTTTAACTGCTACATCATTTGCGCAAAACACTGCTCCAAAGCAAGTCATTGTTAACGAAGGTAATCCTGTAATTCGTTTACAAGACAACTACAACATTCCACAAAAAACGCCACGTTTTATCAATACTTTCGCTGTGCCACAAATTGGCTTTGTAAAGGGTGCTTCACAGGTTAAAGGTGTTAGCGTGAATGATTTAAATGCTGTGACAAATGGTATTCGTCAAGCTTTGGCAAAGAATGGATATTCTGTTCTTGAAACTAAAGCAATGGACAAAAAAGTTGTTGATCCTTCGACTCCAGAAGCACGTGTTCAAGATGCAATCTCTGATATGAATGGAAATTTTGCAAATGCAGCTTATGTATTAGTTGGAACGGTTATGAATGTGTCTGAAGTAAATTCTGATAATTACATATATAGTGAAGATCAGAAATTAGTTAACAAAGGATTTACATCTAAAGTTAGATTTGATGTGATTGATCATGATTCAAAAAAAGTAGTTACTTCATTTGATGCAAGAGGTACGGGTATGGATGTATCAACTGCAAAAGGTGTAAACCATAATCAATTAATTAAGTCTGCTACAGACTCTTTAGGATTTGATGTTGTTAAGCAATTAAAGAATGCTGGTATCAATCCAAATAATGAAGATGTCAAAGTAATGGGTAGGGATGCACCAGCACCAAGAACATTTGTTGAGCCATTAAAGAAATAAAAAGTTTTTGAATAAATTAAAACCGAGCTTCTGGCTCGGTTTTTTTATAGTCCGTTTGGTCGAATGAGGCCAACTGCAAGGCCTTCTATACAAAAATCGCGGCGATCGTTTTCAATAATAATAGGTTCAAAATCGGGATTTTCAGCAATGAGTTGAATCTGAATACCTTGGTTAGTTTTGGTTTTGAGCCATCGTTTAACGGTAACTTCGTCATCGATTCGAGCAACCACAATGTCTCCATTTCTAGCGTCAGATGCTTTCTTCACTGCTAGGTAATCGCCATCTAAAATACCTGCATCTCTCATACTCAGGCCTTTTACTTTCAATAAATAATCAGCTCCTTGTTTAAAAAGTGAAGGATCAACAGGGATTTGTTTTTCAATATGCTCCATAGCAAGAATTGGTGAGCCAGCTGCAACTCTACCAATGAGAGGGAGGGTTAGTTGGGCAATCATTTGAGATGGAAGAGTCAGTTGCTTAGCAGTTTGTCTTACTGACTCTCTCAATCGAATACCTCTGGACGTTCCGGGACTTAATTCGATATAACCTTTTTTTGCAAGAGCTTTGAGGTGTTCTTCAGCCGCATTGGCAGATGCAAAGCCTAATTTTTGCGCAATTTCAGAGCGGGTGGGTGGGGCGCCATTTTCGGTAATGGAGTCGTGAACCAATTGTAGGATTTCTTCTTGCCTTGAAGTCAGCTTAGGTAATGTTTGATCCATTTGTATGCTCCAACTGAGTATATTTATATACTGTAATTGTATACAGTTTTATACTGTAAGTGCAAGTTTTTTATGAGAATTTCATAATTTAGTTAAAAATGACTTGGTGATGAATGCGACTTTTGCTAGAATAGAGGGCTAATCTACATTTTGTGGATTAATAATTTTCACCCTTGCTACACTGACTTTTCCTAAACAGGGAATTGACGCCCAGGTAGCTAATAACCAGAAGGAGTGTTTGATGCGTCATTATGAAATAGTATTTATCGTCCATCCGGATCAAAGCGAGCAAGTGCCTGCGATGATCGACCGTTACAAGTCTGTATTGACTGCTGCTAATGGTAAAGTTCACCGTGTTGAAGATTGGGGTCGTCGTCAGATGGCATACATGATCAACAAGTTAGCTAAAGCCCATTATGTTTGCATGAACATTGAATGTGATCAAGCAACTCTTGCTGAGTTAGAGCACTCATTTAAATTCAATGATGCTGTTTTGCGTCATTTGATTATTCAGATGAAAAAAGCTGAGACTGAGCCTTCTATTATGATGAAGGAAGTTCAGCGTGAAGAGTCTAGAAAAAATCAACAAGTGGAGGCACCTGCAGCTTAATGACGAAGTCTGGTTTGTATTTGAATGACTTTCGGATCACCGCAAAATTAGCAAATAAAAACGAAATACGTTATACCCCGGCAGGACAAACAGTTATTGAATGTCAGCTTGAGTCTTCAGGAACAGTAGTAGAGGCAGGTATTGAACGTAAAGTAAATTTAAATCTGATAGCAGTTGCGATTGGTAAAGAGGCTAAAATCCTTGACCAAATGCAAGTAGGTGAAATAGGAAACTTTCAAGGTTTTATGGCACACCAGAGTATTCGGCATCAAGCGCTTGTCTTTCACATAACTCAAATTTCTAATTAAAGGAACTAGTATGGCATTTGGTAAAAAAAATGTAGATCTAAAAAAGAAACCTGCACAAAACCCGCTTTTTAAACGTAAGCGTTTTTGTCGTTTCACTGTTGCAAACGTTGATGAAATTGATTACAAAGACGTTGATACACTTAAAGATTTTATTGGCGAAAACGGCAAAATTACACCTGCACGTTTAACTGGAACGAAAGCAAAGTATCAGCGTCAGCTTGATACAGCTATTAAACGTGCGCGTTTCTTAGCATTTTTGCCTTTCACTGATCAACATAAACACTAATTGGAGAAATATTCATGCAAGTCATTCTTCTTGAAAAGGTAGCCAATTTAGGCAATTTAGGTGATGTTGTACGTGTTAAAGATGGTTTTGCACGCAATTTCTTGATTCCACAGCGTAAAGCTCGTCGTGCTACTGAAACAGCTATTGCTGATTTTGAAGCTCGCCGTGCAGAGTTGGAAAAAGTAGCGGCTGAAAAACTTGCTGCTTGCCAAGCTGTTGGTGAGAAAATGCAGGGCGCCATTGTTGAGATTCATCAAAAAGCTGGTGTAGATGGACGCTTATTTGGATCTGTAACTAATCACGATATCGCTGAGCAGTTAACTCAAAAAGGCTTCACCATTGAAAAAGGTGCTGTACGTTTGCCAAATGGTCCATTAAAGGCTGTTGGTGAATATCCAGTTGCAATTTCATTACATACCGATGTTGTAACAGAAGTTGTAGTTAAAGTTATTGGCGAAGCAGCTTAATTCGCTTAAACTAAAAACTTTAAGGTACGCATATGGCTGATACGGGCCCGATCCGTTTATTGACACCTACGGGTGAAGAGGATCGGGCTGTTCAAGGCCTTAAGGTTCCCCCACATTCTATTGAAGCAGAGCAATCCGTTTTAGGTGCTTTACTACTCGATAATAATTCTCTAGATTTTGTTGCATCTATCATTAAAGATATTGATTTTTATCGCTCTGAACATGCGATTATTTTTCAGTCCATATCTAAATTAATTAATGATAATAAGCCTGCCGATGTTTTGACAGTTCATGAAGAATTAAAGAACTATGGCTTGTCTGAAAACTTTGGAATAACCTACTTAAATCAATTAGCAAGTAATACACCTAGTTCTGCCAATATTCGAGGTTACGCTCAAATCATTAGTGATAGAAGTATTTTGCGTAGATTGATTCAAACGGCAGATAGTATTGCCAACGCTGCCTTTTTCCCAGAAAAAGGTGTACGCAACTTACTTGATGAGGCAGAAGCCAGAATACTTTCCATCAACCAAGATAGTGGTAGACAAAATGATTACTATGAACTTGAGTCCTTAATGACTGAAACCGTTGAGAGAATTCAGGAATTAGCAGCGCGTGGTGGAGCGAATGAGATTACAGGTGTTGCAACTGGTTTTATTGACTTAGATAGAATGACCAGTGGATTGCAAAAGGGAGATTTAGTCATTGTTGCTGGTCGCCCAAGTATGGGTAAAACCTCTTTTGCGATGAATATTGCTGAGCATGTAGCTATTAAAGAAGGTTTACCTGTATTGATCTTTTCAATGGAGATGTCTGCATCTCAACTTGCTTTACGTATGCTTGGATCGGTTGGTAGAGTTAACCAAGGTAGACTAAGAACAGGAAGGCTCTCTGACGATGAGTGGCCAAGAGTAACTCAATCGATTGGACAGTTAACTAAAGCTCCTATGCTTATCGATGAAACTGGTTCCTTAAATTCTTTGGAGTTACGAGCCCGTGCAAGAAGGATGGCTCGTAAATACGGAAATGTTGGTCTAATTGTGATTGACTATTTGCAGTTGATGGCTGGAAAAGGTGGTGGTAGTACTGAGAATAGGGCTACTGAGATATCTGAAATTTCTCGATCATTAAAGTCACTTGCAAAAGAAATGCAATGTCCTGTTATTGCATTGTCACAGTTAAATCGAAGTCTTGAAAATCGTGAAAATAAACGTCCGATGATGTCTGATTTAAGGGAGTCAGGTGCGATTGAGCAAGATGCTGACGTTATTTTATTTATCTATCGTGATGAAGTTTATCATCCGGAAACTGACGCTGTTGGCATTGCGGAAGTCATTATTGGTAAACAACGTAATGGTCCAATTGGTCCAGTAAAGCTCTCCTGGCAAGGCGAGTTTACGAAGTTTGATAATTTAGCATTAGGTTACACACCACCATTCCAAAAGAGTTCTTCTAATAACAATTCTAATGTGCCGTTTTAAATTATTAGTTGGCTGTAATCTTGGCTACTTTAGCTAGTTTTGAAGTAACTTCTCTATCGGTTTTCATAAAGGCGCCGAATTCTTCCGGAGTTCCACCGATAGCCTCAACAGAGATTGGTGTAAGAACTTTTTCAACAAATTTAGGGTCAGAAATTGATTTGTTCATTTCAAAATTGAGTTTTTGAATTACTTCCTTTGGAGTCCCCGCAGGAACAGTTACCCCAATCCAACTAACAAATTCAGCGTTATAACCTTGTTCTTTAAGTGTTGGAACATCTAATAAAGGCGACCTTTTGGGGCCTGCTACAGCTATTGCACGTAATTTTCCAGATTTAACATGTGCTTGTATCAAGCCAGGTGTATTCATAAATACTTGCGTTTCGCCAGATAAGGTAGCTGTTAGAGCTTGATCGATTGTCTTGTAGGGGACATGGCGAAATTTAGCTCCCGTTGCACTTTCTAGCCATGCAAGATGAAGATGTGAAAAGCTTCCAACTCCCCATGAGCTCCAATTAATCGTGTCAGGCTTAGCCTTAGCAAGGTCTATAAGTTCTTTTATTGAATTTACAGGCAGAGCAGAATTGACAGAAATTGAAGAGGTAATTAATCCAACTAAGACTACGGGAGATAAATCTCTTAAAGGTTCATAGCTTATGTTTGGATAGATGACAGGATTTAGAGAGACTTGGCTAAAGCTTGGAACACAAATGGTATATCCATCAGGCAGGGCTTTTGCACAAGCATCCATGCCTATCAAACCATTTGCCCCAACTTTGTTTTCAACAATAATTGGCTGTCCTAATTTTTCAGATAATTGTTGTGCAATAGCTCTAGAAAAAATATCAGCAGGCGTACCAATCCCTAATGGTTGGATTATTTTAATCGGCCTGTTAGGGTAGTCATTGCCATTAACATAAGATGAGAAGATGAATATGCATGCTATTAGAAGATGCGGAAATTTTTTCATGCATTGCCTCTCTTTAATTAAAAATTAGAGAATTAAGATAATTTATCTAATTTCATTTAGTTATTTATTTATACTAAGAATATAACAAACAATTAAATAGGGACAAACATATGCAAGAAAATATTTCAATATCGTCAAATGGAGTCTTATTATCTGCTGTTTTGCATTACCCCGCGGATTATATTGAAGGGAAAAAATATCCTTGCATTATTGTCCTGCATGGATTTGGATCCAATAAAGAGGGTGCGAATGTTACTGTTCCGTGTGGTTTGTATAACAAATTAGGATATTTTGCTCTTCGTTTTGATATGCAATCTTGTGGACAAAGCGGTGGTGATCTTGGTATGGTGTTGTGTGAAGATCAAGTTAAGAATACGAAGGATGTGATTTCTTTTCTTCAAAGTAGAAAAGAAATAAATCCCCTCAAAATTGCATTGTCAGGATCCAGTTTTGGAGCTGCAGTTGCAATCTACACAGGTGGTGATGATAAGAGAGTTGGGGCAGTTATTTCAGCTGGTGGTTGGGGTAATGGGGATAGAAAACTTCAAGGTCAGCACCCTGGTCAAGAGGCTTGGGAAAAATTTACTGCTATGCTAGCTGCAGGAAAAGCTTATCGAAAAGAGCATGGTAAACCTATGATGGTTTCTAGGTTTGACATAGTGCCCATTCCGCCACACTTAAGGCAGGGATTACCGAGCAATGCAGTTATGGATTTTTCTGTTGATACTGCACAAAGTATTTTTGATTTTATGCCTGAAAAGAAGTTGGCTGATTTAGCTCCTAGACCACTTCTATTGCTCCACGCTGCAATAGATTCTGTGACTCCAACATCTGAATCTATTGAAATGTTTAGAATGTCTAAAAAACCTACAGAACTTCATTTATTTGACGATGTTGAGCATTTTATGATGGGAGAATCTGATCCACGTGTTGAGTCAGTAATTACAAATTGGTTAGCAAAATACTTTCCAAATGATTTAGTATAGAAATAACATTTACATTACGTTTAAGTTTATAAAGATAAAATAAGGAGACAAAATGCCAAAAATGACTTTACAGATTGATGGAAAAAATCATGAGGTAGATGTACCTTCTGATCAGCCACTTCTTTACACTCTTACAGATCAATTAAAGTTTAAAGGACCACGATTTGGTTGTGGTCTTGCCCAATGTGGAACTTGTACTGTTCTCGTAAATAATCAAGCGGTAAGATCTTGTGTTACTCCAACGAGTGCAGTTGCAAATGCAACATCAAAGATTAGAACTCTAGATGGTTTAGCACAAGGGGATAAATTACATCCTATGCAAACTGCATTTATTGAGGAGCAAGCTGCACAATGTGGTTATTGTACTAATGGTTGGATTATGCAATCCATTGCACTTCTTGAAAAAAATCCCCGTGCTACTGATGAGCAAATTATTCAGGGTTTAGATAATTTGCAATGTCGTTGTGGAACGCATATTGCAATTTTGAGAGCTGTAAAAAAAGCTCGCGAAACAATGAACGCTTAAGGGAGATGAATATGAAATCAATGAATGTGACTCGTCGTGAATTTCTTCAATCATCAAGCGCTCTTGTTGTTGGCGTATCTGGAGTTTTACCTACCTTAGATGTTCAAGCGCAAAATGTAGCACCTAAAATATTAGGTCCTAACCCTTCTAATCTAGACACCTGGATTAAGATTGGTGGCGATGGTTTAGTGACCATCAACTCTGGAAAGATGGACTGTGGTCAAGGACTGGATGTTGCTTACTCTCAAATAGCTGCTGAAGAATTAGATGTTCCTTTGAGTCAGGTGATTGTTCTTTTTGGAGATACAAAGACTTCAGTGAATCAGGGTGGTGGTAGTGCAAGCTCTGGAATTCGTCAAGGGGCGATACCTATTCGTAATGCAGCTGCTGAAGCTAGAAGAGTATTGTTGCAAATGGCATCTGCAGAGCTTCAGGTCCCGGTGGATCAGTTAGATGTTAATAATGGAAAAGTATTTGTAAAAGCTAATCCTAGCAAATCCATAACCTATGCACAAATCATTGCCAATAAAGAATTTTCGACAAATTTAGAGTGGAACAAAAAAATCGGAAATGATTTAAATGTAACTGGTCAGGCAAAACCTAAGAATTTTGCGGACTACAAAATCGTTGGTAAAGATGCCCCGAGAAGAGATATTAAGGACCATGTATTAGCTAAAGAGCACTTTACTGCGCATATTCGTCCAGCAAACTTGCTACATGGACGTGCTATAAGACCTCCTCAAGCTGGTGCTTCGGTTGTTTCTGTTGATAAATCTTCAGTCGCTTTTATTCCTGGAGTAAGAGTGTTTCAAAAGGATAATTTTGTTGCTGTTGTAGCAAATACAGAGTGGGATGCAGTGCGTGCTTCAAGAGCTTTGAAAGTAACTTGGACAAAAGAAAATCGACCTCTCAAGGGGGGTGATAAGGAGATGTTTAACTACATCAAAAACGCGACTCCAACTTTTGTAAATGCAGTACCGATGTTTTTCGGTAAAAAGGAATATAACGCTGAGCCAACTCTAGAAGCCTTAAAAACTTCTGCCAAGGTTATTGAGGCAGAATATTTTGCACCTTTTCAGTCTCATGCAAGAATTTCTCCTTCATGTGGTGTGGTTGACGTTAAATCAGACAGTGTTCAAATCTGGACTGATACTCAAAAACCACATTACCAGAGGGAAGGTATAGCTAAATTTTTAAACGTAAATCCTGAACAAGTTCAAGCGAAGTGGATGCATGGTGCCGGATCATATGGAAGATCTGATGCAGACGAAGCTCCATATGAAGCCGCTTTGCTATCTAAGGAATATGGTCAACCAGTTCGTGTGCAATGGTCTAGAGAAGAGGGTATTGCTTGGGATCCTAAAGCACCTGCTGCAGTTATTAATCTAAAGGCAGGTTTAGATACGCAAAATAACATTACCTCTTGGTTATTCAAGGCAAAAGGATTCAATGGTTGGGATGTGAAGTTCAATGCTGAAAGCCCAGAACATACTTTAGTAGGTATGCAAACTGGACATAAAAAGTGGGCCGCCTATAACTTTAATATTCCTGAAGAAAGCTATCAATTTCCAAAACATGTTCATTGGTGGGAAACAGTGCCCCCTTATTTAGAGCAAGCATCACCCTTGCGAACTGCTCACTTAAGGGCTCCACAAGAAATGCAAACACGTTTTGCACAGGAGTGTTTTATTGACGAAGTTGCAAATGCAACCAGCATGGATCCTGTAGCATTCCGTTTGAAATATATAAAAGAATCTCGTGAGAGAGAAGTTTTAGAGGCTGTTGCCAAAAAGTTTGATTGGGATGGAAGTTATAAACCTAAAAAATCTGGTGATACTTATACTGGTCGAGGAGTTGCTCTATATAACGGATATCAATCTTTTGCAGCTGTAGCTTGTGAGGTAGAGGTCAATAAAAAGACTGGAAGAATCTGGGTTAAGCGTATTGTCGTAGGTATGGATTGTGGTTTAGTGATCAATCCTATGGGAGTAAAGGCTGCGCTTGAAGGACAGATTATGCAAGGGATTAGTCGTGCTTTATATGAAGAGGTAAAGTTTGATGATCAACGCGTAACGAGTGTTGATTGGAACACGTATCGTATCGCTTCTATGAAAGACCTTCCAGGTAAAGTTGATATTGTAATTTTAAATAGACCAGAGAAAGCATCTGGGGGAGTTGCTGAGCCGGGCTTAGTTTCATTACCTGCTGCAATTGCAAATGCTGTCTTTAATGCAACTCAAGTAAGAGTTAGACAATATCCTATTACTCCTCAGCGTGTAAAAACGCTCACAGTCTAGTACTTTAAATAATGGAGGTCTTAGCAATAAGACCTCAATATATTTTTAAAAATTCTTTAATCCTTTATAGACTTTAACTTATCTAAGATAGTGGTTATGAATACATTATTAAAACATTTAACTGAACATTCAATGACTTGGGTTGTCAACATTGGAGGGGCGTCTGTAGACCGAGTTGATATGCTTGCAGCGGCAGGTGTTAAATGTCTATTTATTGACTGTGAAAGAACTGCGATTCATATTGAAAGTGTTCGCCCTTTAGTTTTGGCTGCAAAGAGTTATGGCATGTTTACGATGCTTCGCACAGAAAATCAGCAAGAAGAAACATTAGTAAGATATTTAGACCGCGGTGTAGATGCAATTGTTGTGCCACATACTGAATCTGTAGAGCAATTAAAAATGATCTCCCAAGTTGTAGATTATGTAAGTAAGGGGAAAAGAGATCAGTTTATGACTATTGCACAAATTGAATCTCAACAGGCAGTAAAAAATATTGAATCCATGGTGTCTACAGATTTTGTTGATGGTTTTCTAATTGGACCCAATGATTTATCTCACAGCATGGATTTTAAAGGGAATTTAGACGTTAAAGATCTATGGCAAACGATAGATGAGGTGATTTTAAAATTGAATCACCATCAGAGAATATGGGGGATTCCAGGTCAACCTGAGTCACTCAGCCAATTTTCTCAAAAAGGTGCAAAATATCTATATACAACCTTGCAGCAAGTTATTCAGCAAGGATTTAAAAGTTATCAATCCATTAATTAATAGAAAGAATTTGTTATGCCGATGATGCCCTCTGAAAGAGCAGATTTTTCAGCAATCGTAGATCGCCCACCATTAAAGTTCCCTAATGGGGCAAAAGTAATTGTGTGGAGTATTGTTAATTTAGAGGTATGGGATATTTCTAGGCCAATGGCACGACAAGTAATACCTGCACCAACAGGTTTACCTTTACTTCCTGATGTTCCGAATTGGGCATGGCATGAGTATGGTATGCGTGTTGGGTTTTGGAGATTTAAAAGTTTGTATGATTCCTTAAATATCACGCCTACTTTAGCTTTGAACGCTAGAGTTTGTATAGATTACCCAAGAGTAGCGCAAGCTTGCCTTGATGCTGGGTGGGAATTTATGGGTCACTCCTATGAGCAAATGCCGATTCATAAAGTTGAAAATCAAGCAGAAATGATTGCTAAGTCAATGCAAACCATAGAGGACTTTACTGGTAAACGTCCAGTAGGTTGGTTAGGTCCCGGATTAACACAAACATTTGAGACACCTGATTTATTAGCTAAAGCAGGTGTTAAATATGTCGGCGATTTTCCCTATGATGATGAGCCAACACGGATTAGAACAGAACATGGTTCATTAGTAACATTGCCATACACTGTAGAAAACAATGATATTCCGATGATGATTGTGCAACATCATGAAGCCAATTATTGGACTCAAAAATGTATTGATACCTTTGATCAATATTATGCTGAGGCGCAAGAGAGACCTAAAATTTTATCGATAGCGATTCATCCTTACATCAGTGGAATGCCTTTTAGAATTGCATATCTCAAAAAGGTATATGAGCATATTAATCGTCACGAGGGTGTTGTTCACATGACTGGTGAGCAAATTTATAACTGGTATAACCAAGCTTACCCAGAAAAGTAATATGGATGATATTTTGCAATGGGATTTATCTCAGGCGGTTTTAGCTATACAAGAAAAAAAGATAAGCTCAATTGAATTAACCAAATGGTCCATCGATCGTCTTAAAAGAATAGGTGGACCTCTAAATGCCGTCTTTCGTTTAGATGAAGAAAGCGCTTTAAAAAGAGCACATGTATTAGATGATATTCAAGCGCATAATCGTCCGCTTGGAATGTTGCATGGTGTGCCATTTGCGCATAAAGATTTGATTCTTATGGCGGGTAGAGTTGCACATATTGGCTCGAAGATTTTGAAAAAAAATATTCCAGAAAACAATTCATTGGTGATGGATTATTTTGAGTCCGCAGGTCAAGTTTATTGTGGTTCATTGCACATGACTGAATTTGCACTTGGGCCAACTGGTTTTAATCGTCATTATGGCCACGCCAGAAATCCTTGGAATGATCAAATGGTTTGCGGTGGATCTTCGAGTGGATCAGCAATAGCTGTTAGTGCAAGGATGGTCTTTGGTGCAATTGGAAGTGACACAGGAGGTTCAATCAGGCATCCGGCAACAATGTGTGGAGTTACTGGACTAAAGCCAACTTCAAAGTTGGTCAACCTTGAGGGTACTTTCCCACTTTCTCATACCCTTGATTGTGTTGGTCCGATTGCGCAGACTGCAAGAGATTGTGCAAAGTTATTAACTGTCTTAACTAATCAAGAAACTGATTATGAAAAAACACTTCATGAAAAAGTTGCTGGTCTAAGAATTGGAATTCCTAAGCACTATTACTGGGAGGGGCTTGATGAAAACATTCATGAAGTCCTGATGGAAAATATTAAAGTATTTAAGTCTTTAGGTCTACAAATTGTAGAAATTGATAATCCGAAGATGGAACCTATTAATCAAATGATGGCCACTGTGATGGCAGTTGAGGCTTTAGAAGTACATCATGAATGGTTAAAAGAGTATGCAGATGATTATGCAGATCAAGTTAGAGCTAGGATTGAATTAGGTTATCAATACAGCAATGAGGACTATCGTAATGCCATAGATATGCGCTCTCATTATCGTAAACAATTTGATGATCAAGTATTTTCAAAGTGTGATGTTTTATTTGCACCAACAATCCAAGTTCACACTCCAAGCATTGAGGAGAGTACTCGAGGAACTTTGGATGAGGTATTAAAAGGGGTTAGTAGATTAACGCATGTAACAAAGGCTATTAATTATCTTGGGTTTCCATCTATCAGCGTTCCGGGAGGATTCTCTGATCAACAAATGTCTGTAGGTTTTCAATTGATTGGTCGTGACTTATCTGAAGCACTCATTTTAAAAATTACGCATGCTTATCAATCTCAAACTGATTGGCATAAAAGAATTCCACCAACCGCTTTGATATAAGGAGACATATGATTAAGGGGAGTTGTTTATGCGGAGAAGTTCAATATCAAATACAACAAGAACTTGGCCCGATCATTTATTGTCATTGCAAGAGATGTAGGAAATCTAGTGGTTCAGCATTCGTAACTTCAACAGAAGTCTTGCGTGCTAATTTTAAAATTACTCAAGGTTCAGATTTTGTAAAAAAATATGTCAACCCTGGTGCTGTTGATCGATTTTTTTGTTCCAATTGTGGATCTCAACTTTTCAGTGAGCGTGCAGCAACGCCTTTAACAATGCGAGTGCGGCTTGGGACTATCGATGATCTGATTACAGAGAAAGTTCAGCAACATATTTTTGTTGGTAGCAAAGCTGAATGGCATGATATTGCGGACGATGCTCCACAATATCAAGAGCGACCTTAATTTATAGATTTGCTTGGTAGGATTTACTAGAAAAAGCTTTTGATTTAGTGAAAGCTTCAACTGTTTTAATTTCATCCCCAGTTTGAATTGCGCTTAGGGGAAGAGAACAAGACAAAATCATCTTCCCATTGATTTGGACCGAGCAAGCTCCGCATTCAAAATGATCACAACCATATTTGGTAGCTATGAGGCCTAGATGCTCACGCAAAATCCAGATTAATGGAGTGCTAGGGTGTGCATTCACCTGAACAAAATCACCATTAACGCACAATGTGGTCATGAAAAAGACCTTTTCTCAAAATTTAATAAGTACTTAATTTAATTGAGAAAAAAGCTTGTTACCATAGGTAATATACCTATTAGTACTATTACTTAAAAAGTCAGGTCTTTTTCTAATTAGCCCATGGTAGATGGGCTAGAACAGCATCAAGACCAGTTTCACGTATTGTTGGGGCAGCTTCTTCTGATGCAAGATACGCAATAAATTCCCTCGCATGATCTATTTGAGTTGTATTGGCACCAATTCCTGCAGTGAAATAGAAGGTTTTTTCAATTTCAGGAGGAAGATTTCGAATGATATCTATACCGGCGATTGGAAGTAATTCTGAATATTGCTGAAACCCTAAGTCAGCTTCATTACGCATCAAAATAGTCCCAACTCTCTCACCATATATTTTTTTAGCTGAGATAGCCATTTGATCTGCTATTCCAATTTTAGGAAAAATTTCTTCAGACAAATAAGTTCCGCTTGCACTGGCAGAGTATGCGATTCTTGAAGTGTTTAGCAAAGTCTCTTTAAAAGAAGCTACTGTAGACAAATCGGGAACTTTGTCACCGGTTCTCACTGCTGCAGCCATTTTTGATCCTGCAAGGTCAACCTTTGATCCTGAGGCAATAACACCTGAATTAATAAATTGATCCAAAGCAGGTCCTGCTAAAACTAGCACATCAAAAACTTCGCCCTTAGCAAGTCTAGTTGGAATGGAGTCTGGGGCAGTGCCCATAGAAGATCCAAAGGAAAGCTGAACTGTGCGCCCTGATTTTTTTTCATACATAGGGGCGAGCAATTTGAGAGCCGCTGCGAAAGCTCCTGAAGTAATAACAGATAATGTAATAGTTGACATATTTAATCCACGGTAATTTTTGCTGTATCGACCACTTTTTTCCAACGCGCTACTTCTTTTTTAACTAAATCTCCAAGCTCCTCTGGAGTTGACGTATCTACGTTAGCACCTTGCTCTTCTATTTTAGCCTCATTAGATTTGTCATTGAGGATTGCAATTAAGTTTTTGTTCAGTATTTGAATAATATCTTTAGGAGTTCCTGCAGGTGCAAAAATTGCGTACCACTGATCAACTTCAACATTACTAATGCCTTGTTCAGCAAGTGTTGGAACATTTGGGAGAACTGAAGAGCGTTTCTTTCCAGCGATTGCTAAAGCGGTTAATTTATTCCCTTTAATTTGTGGATACGCTGTAAATAAACTCGGGAACATTACTTGAGTAGTTCCACCGATAGTATCCAGAATAGCTGGTGATGATCCTTTGTACGGAACGTGGAGCATATCTGTACCAGTATTTAATTTAAAAAGTTCACCGGTTAAATGGGGCGCAGTTCCTTTTCCTGCAGACGCATAAGAAATCTTTCCAGGTTGTGATTTGAGAAGAGCAACTAATTCCTTAATATTTTTGACAGGAAGTTGATTATTAACTACGACTAAAGTTGGTGAAGTTGCAACTAATGAAACTGGTTCAAAGCTTTTTATAGGGTCATAACGAAGTTTTTGAAGGGCGGGGTTAATTGCATGAGTTGCGATGTACCCAAACATGAGTGTGTATCCATCTGCAGGGGCTCTAGCAACAAATTCACTAGCAATAGCTCCATTCGCACCTGCTTTATTTTCTACTACAACCGGCTTACCTAATTTTTGACTGAGCCCTTGCGCAATGATTCGAGCCATAGCGTCATTTGCGCCACCTGGTGCGGTTGGCACTACAATTGTTATAGCTTTGGTGGGAAATACTTCAGCGAAAACACCACTCATGAAAGTAAAATGGCTTAAAAGAATTATTGACCATAATTTCTTAGAAATCTTTATGCTTTTAGCCATAAATTAGAAAGCCTTTCGTGTAATTAGTTTATGCTTTATCGAACCCTTATTATATGCAATTCATAGGAGACCTTGTGTCAAAAAAAATAACCAAACAGATTTTATTCATTCTTCTTTTTGCGTTTAGCAATATGGGTTTACAAGCTTTTGCACAATCTTACCCAAATAAGCCTATTAAGATTGTTGTAGGATTTTCTCCTGGTGGTGGTCCTGACATATCTGCTAGAGCGATTGGTCAAAAAATGACTGAAAAATGGGGCCAGTCTGTTATCGTGGAGAATAGACCTGGGGCTGGCTCAAATATTGCATCTCAAGTTGTTGCTACTTCAAAGCCAGATGGCTACACTTTGCTTTCTGTTTCCAATGCTTTTGCTATCGCTCCTGCAATTTATAGTAAGTTACCTTTTGATACCTTAAAAGATTTTGATGGTATTTCATTGACAGCTACTGGGTCAGCGTTTGTTCTCATTTCTCCAAATTTGAAGATTAATACTATGAGTGAATTAATCGCTTTAGCAAAAAAGGATCCAGGTAAATATACTTTTAGTTCTGCTGGTGTTGGTAGTGGTTCACATTTTGCAGTTGAAATATTGAAAGCTAAAACTGGTACAGACTTTTTACATGTACCTACAAAAGGTATTCCTGAAGGTATAACAGAGGTTCTATCTGGAAGAGTTGATTTTTTTATAAGTCCGTATGCAAGTGCTGTAAGTATGGTCAGAGATGGACGTGCAAAGGCGATAGCTATTACTGCTTTGCAGAGAACAAAAGAATTTCCTAATTTACCAACTGTTTCTGAAACGGTACCTGGTTATAAGTGGGAATTTTGGTATGGATTGCTTGCGCCTAAAAATACTCCTAAAGAAATTCTTCATCAAATAGCACAGGAAGTTAAGCGTGTTAATGAATTCGCTGATGTAAAAGAAAGATATGCCAATCTTGGTCTTGAGCCAGTTTCAAACTCTCCTGAAGAGTTCGATAAAATGGTGAAATCAGAAGTTTCAGAATTTATGAGAATTGCAAAAGCAGCCAAAATAACTGCAGAATAAACATGGAGAAAAAATGAAAGGTACGAGTAAAAACGGTTTGTATTATGAAGTTGAAGGTCAAGGTCCCTGGTTGACCTTATCTCACTCTTTAGCATGTGATCTCCATATGTGGGATCCACAAATGGAATTGCTGACAAAGCACTTCAAGGTGCTTAGATTTGATACACGAGGACATGGTAAGAGTAAGGTTCCCAGTGCTCCTTATACTTTAGATGAGTTGGCCATTGATGTTGCTGAGCTATTTATCGAATTAGGTATTCAGAGAACGCATTGGATGGGATTATCTATGGGGGGAATGATTGGCCAGACCATGATTTTGAAATGGCCACAATTATTCCTATCAATTGTTTTAGCGGATACAACAAGTCGAAGACCAGACAATGCTGTCCAAATGTGGGCGGATAGGGCTAAGATTGCTCAAGAACAAGGTATGCAAGGCTTGCTAGAAAGTACACTTACAAGATGGTTTACACAATCTTATATTGCAGAAAATTCTCCAAAGTTACAAAAGATTGCTGATGGAATATTAGCAACGCCTGTGGAGGGGTTTGCTGGTTGCAGTTCAGCAATAGCACATATAAATACTTTTGATCGTCTTAACGAAATCCAATGTCCAACTATGATTATTGTTGGAATTGAAGATCATGGAACACCTCCTGAGATGGCGAAAAAAATCCACTCACAAATTAAAGATTCTGTGTTGCATATTATTCCAAACGCATCACATATTTCAAATGTTGAACAAACAGAAGTTTTTAATCAGCACTTAGTTGACTTTTGGGGGCTTGATGAAGATGACTTTGTTGAGGATGAGGATTTAGAATACGACGCAGATTAAGGGCTTACAACTCTTCTAGCTTCGGTATATCTTGTAGCCCAGTAGGGATTTCTGATTTCATCAATCCTTACAGTACCTCCGGTAGTTGGAGCATGAACAAATCTTCCTGCTCCAACGTATATACCAACATGTGAATGGCTTGGTCCAAGTGTATTAAAAAATACTAAATCACCTGGTGATGGGGTATTTAAAGATAGAGATTGACCATATTTACCTAGATCTTCAGTTGTCCTTGGCAAACTTTTTTGACGAGTATTTTTAATAACATATACAACAAGTCCACTGCAATCAAATCCACCCTGGGGAGTGTTGCCACCCCATTGATAAGGCGTACCAATCAAACTTACTGCAGCAACAGAAATATCATCCAGGCCTATACTTTTTTCTATACTGAAATCAGGTAGCTTTGAGTAATTTCCTGGCGTAGAAGCATTATTGCTAGTGGTCAGTGAGCCACAGCCTGATAGTACAGCTATCAGGACTGTGGTGATAACAAGATTACAGAATATCCGCCGCATGATCAGCCAAACGAGAACGTTCCCCTCTAGCTAAGGTGACATGGCCTCCATGACGCCAGCCCTTGAAACGATCTACAACATAAGTCAGACCAGAGGATCCTTCAGTGAGATATGGCGTATCAATTTGAGCAATATTTCCGAGGCAAATTAATTTTGTTCCAGGTCCTGCACGCGTAATCAAGGTTTTCATTTGTTTCGGAGTTAAATTTTGTGCCTCATCAATAATCACAAATTTACTAACAAAAGTTCTACCGCGCATAAAGTTCATACTTTTCACTTTAATACGTGAACGGATTAACTCTTGTGTTGCAGCACGTCCCCATTCACCAGCAGAATCATCACTTCGATGTAAGACCTCTAAGTTGTCATCAAATGCGCCCATCCAAGGTTGCATTTTTTCCTCTTCAGTTCCTGGTAGAAATCCAATATCTTCTCCCACTGGTACTGTTGCACGGGTGATAATGATTTCGTTGTAACGTTTGCTATCCAATACCTGCTCTAGGCCAGCAGCAAGGGCTAGAAGAGTTTTACCTGTTCCCGCTTGACCTAACAGACTTACGAAATCAATTTCAGGATTCATCAGAAGATTCAATGCGAAGTTTTGTTCACGATTACGTGCAGTGATACTCCAAACATTATTTTTTTGATGAGAAAAATCTTTTAAGGTTTGTAATAGGGCAGTTTTCCCATTAATTTCTTTTACTTGTGCATAAAAGGGTGAGCTACCATCTGAATTTTCTTGATAGACAAATTGATTAACCATCATAGAATTAACTAATGGACCAGTGATACGGTAATACATGGTTCCAGATTTTCCATCACCCCAGCTTTCCATTCCTTTGCCATGTTTTGGCCAAAAATCAGCTGGTAGAGCCAAAACACCTGCATACATCAAATCTCTATCTTCTAAAACTTGGTCATTGAAGTAGTCTTCAGCTGGAAGTCCTAGAGCTCTTGCTTTAATACGCATATTGATATCTTTAGATACCAATACGACTTCATCATAAGTTTTATGTGTTTCTTGTAATGAACGAACCACACTGAGGATCATGTTGTCACCTTTGCCCTCTGGGAGGCCTTCAGGTAACTTCATCTCTTTTAAATCTGTTTGGAAAAATAGTTTTCCAGTTGCATCTTTATTACCTAATTTAGAGAGGGGAATTCCTTCATCTAAAGATCCGCTGGTGCCATCAATTAAACCATCAAGAGCACGGCTAACAGTTCTAGCATTGCGAGCGACTTCACTCATGCCTTTTTTATGATTATCTAACTCTTCCAAAGTTGTCATAGGAAGATAAACATCATGCTCCTCAAAGCGGAACAATGATGATGGATCATGCATTAAAACATTGGTATCAAGGACGAATAGTCTTAATTTATTCGATTGAGCCGAACGTTTGTTTTTGGAATTATTTCTGGTTGGTTTACTGTTAGCTACTTGTTTCATTTTGTTAATCGTTTCGCGAACCAGATGCGTAGTAATAGGTGGAGCATCTTCCTCAATTTCAACTTTTGAATTTTCTTCTTCTAATTCAATGTCATCTTCTACAGTTGCGACGATTACTTGAGGTGTTGGTGGTTTATTTAATTCCGGCTTTTTTGTTCTAGTTAGATGTAATTCATCTGCTGTTTGTGTTGGCGCTGGGGGAAGAGGCATGTACTAGCTCCTTTGAGTTGTTGTATTTAAAAGATGGAAAATGTAAAAAAAATCGCATTCAAAGATGCGATTTTTGAATTCTTGAAGAAGTTTTTCTGCCCTAATTGGGATTAAAACTTGGAGGGGAGTTTGCCTATCTCGAGGTGAAGTATCAAGATGCTTTAAAACTGTGAACAAACTCTTTTTTCTTTGCATTAACTATAAGTTAACGCATATTTCAAGACAATGCAAGCACGGTTTTCAAAACTTCTTCCACATGACCAGCAACCTTTATACCACGCCATTCGTTACGTAAAATCCCTTTAGAATCAATGATGAAGGTACTTCTTTCGATTCCTTGAACTTGTTTACCGTACATATTTTTAGTTTTGATGACATCAAAAATCTTACATAGTTCTTCTTGAGAATCTGAGACTAATTCAAAAGGGAGTTCATATTTTGATTTAAAACTTTCATGAGATTTTAAAGAGTCTCTTGAAACACCAATTACCACAGCATTCGCTTTTGTAAATTGGTCAATATGATCACGAAAATTTCCAGCCTCTACTGTGC
>DAIQPR010000144.1:0-6378 GCA_036787315.1 Polynucleobacter sp.
GCTAAAAGTGCCAATGATGGATATACCTTTTTCGTTGGCGCAAGTGGAACTTTAACAAATTCGATGATTAAATCATCAATGCCCTACAAAGATTCTGATTTAGTTCCGGTTGCCTTTTTGGCTTACAGTCCTTCAATTATTGTGGTTTCTGCACAATCAAAAGTGAACACATTTAAAGAATTTTTAGCTCTTTCCAAAGAAGGAAAAGGCCTCAATTTTTCTACCGCGGGTACAGGAAGTACACCACATTTTGTTGCCGAAATGCTCAAAATAAATACGGGTGGAAAATATGAAATCATTCCCTACAAGAGTGGATCAGAAGGAATGTTGGCTGTTATATCAAATCAAGTCGATGCTACATCTGAAGCTAGCCCTGTAGTTTTGCCACAAATTCAAGGTAATAAATTAAAGCCGATTGCTTCAACCTGGAATAAAAGAATTACAGCTTTACCAAATGTTCCCACCCTCAAAGAACTTGGGTATCCTCAGGTATTTATTGGTCACTGGGCTGGCTTATACGCACCAAAGGGAACACCAGATGATATTCTTGAAAAAATTAATCAAGCCATTAATGCTGGTTTAAAAACAAAAGAAATTCAAGATCGTTTGATACCTCAAGGTATCGAACCATCCCCCGGATCAAGAGCTGATTTTGTAAAGTTTCTCTCTGAAGAAAAAGGACGCCTTGAACCAATCATCATCAAAGCGCATATTAAAGAAGATTAAGCAACTTCCATCAAGTCAACAATTCTTCCAGCATCTTCCAGTTTCTCTAGATGCAATATAGATTCGACTAACCGATCAATTTGATGTTGAGGAAGGGTTTTAGAAGCAAGGATATTGAATTTGTGAATAATATCTTCTGCACTTGCGAAATGATGCTCACTCCCTCTTGGTGCCTCTACCGTAATATCTAATGTTTCTTGATTTTTTAATTTGACTTGAACACGCACCATGTGTCTATAATGCGAACCCTTAGCAGTAATGGCTTCATCATGATGAACATACACTTTTTTAGCTAAAGCAATCCTATCAGGATTGTTGACCATAGCTTCAGTAAATTGATCAACAAAACATTCACCTTCAATGAGAAGTGTTGCAACACAATAACTTAAATTGAGCTGAGCGGATGTTAAACCATTAGGAACATAAGTCCAGCCAACGTGATCCATCGTCACTTGAGAACCACTAACATGAATCTCTTCAACTTCCTCCAATGTAAAAGGTCGAGCCTCGCGTAATTTGCGAAGACCATCAAGTGTTGTGTGGTTACTACCAACGCAAGAATAAAACTTTAGAGCAACTCCCATGGTTTGCCATTTTTCTCCAAAGCCTTTATTAAGTTGTGTTAAATCAAAACGATCTTGTGAACGAGATAGAGTAGAACAAAATCCTCCATACTCAGATTCAAAGACATTCTCAATGCCTGTAAACTGATTTTGTGCCAGCAACGCACCATATAAACCACTTTGTGATGCTCGCCCTGCATGCATACGCTTAACCATTGCCCCATATTGAGCAGCCATCAAACCTGATGCTTGCGTTCCGGCAATCCCTAATGCATGAAGTGTTTTCAACGGGTCAAGCGAAAGAGCACGTGCACATGATGCAGCAGATGAGAACACACCCAGCGTAGCACCTGAGTGCCACCCCTGAGCAATATGCTCTGGCCCCATACACAAACCAACACGTGGACCAACTTCATATCCAGCAATAGCGCTTGCTAAGAACTCCTTACCATTCATGTTTCTTTTAGATTCAGCAATAGACAACAAACTTGGTAATACAACTGCCCCTACATGCATCACACCCTGACGATGAACATCATCTAATTCAAAACCTTGGATTTGGGTACCGTTAATTAATGCTGCATGCGGTGAGGATAAGCGTTGATTGGTTCCCCAAATTAAGTTCTGATTGGAGCTTTGATCAACAGCTAAAAGCGTATTCCTTAGAATTTGACTCCATTCTAAGTTCGTACCATACAAGCCACATCCAATCGAATCAAGGATTAATAATTTTAATCTTTCCATCACTTGAGTTGGAACATCCTCATACTTGATGTTAGATACAAATTGGGCAACAGCAGCAGAGTAAATGTTATTGGTTGTAGGTTCAGACATAATTACACTTTCATTGAGAAATGATTTTTTGTTGATTCAATATACGATTCGTTTTATCAAGTTCGTACTGTATAAATTTTTTAAATTCTTGAGAACTTCCACCAATCGGGTCAGCACCCTCTTTTACTAATTGTTCCCTTACCGAAGGATCTTTTAAAACTTTTTCAGCAGCTTGATTAATTTTTGAAATAATATCTGGATCAGTTCCTGCTGGTGCTAAAAGTCCATACCAAGATCCCGTGGAATATTCAGGATAACCAGACTCAATGAGAGTTGGTAATTGTGGAAATAAAGAACTACGTTTTTTACTGGTAACAGCAATAGCTCTCAATCTTTGAGTATTAACCATTTGAGTAATAGCTACTATGCTGCTAAACATTAACTGGACTTGTCCGGATAAAAGATCTGTCATTGCAGGGCTTAAACCTTTATAGGGAACATGTACCATCTGAACTTTCGCCATGGACTCAAACATCATTGCCGCTAATTGTGCTGAACTCCCATTGCCATTAGATGCATAGTTAACCTCATTAGAATGTGCTTTTAAATAATCCGTTAATTGTTGTATTGTATCGACTGGTAATTTTGGATTAACGACCACAACCAAAGGTGCTTCTGCAAGAAGTATGATGGGCTCAAAATCTCGAATAGGATTATAAGGTAGACTTTTATTCATTGAAGGATTAATAGCAAGACTGCCTATACCCCCTAAAAATAATGTATAGCCATCAGCCATTGATTTAGCTGAAAAATCAGCTCCTAAGCTTCCACCCGCTCCTGGCTTATTATCTATAAAGACTTGTTGACCTAATTTTTCAGTTAATTTAGCTGCAACAACTCTTGCAACGGAGTCATTCCCTCCACCAGGTGCAAATGGAACAACTAGACGAATAGGCTTGATTGGGTAAATTGCTCCATAAGCCAAACTACTCAAAGAAAAACTGAATAAAAGCCAGCAAACGAAGAAAGACTTGGATGAAATTAGTTTATAGCTCATTGACGTCAATATAGTATCTTTTGCACATTACAATGATGACGATTATATGCTTCAAAAACCAAGCAATATTCTCACTTGTGCACTTTTGCTAATGTTAATATGATAAAAGTTCATATAAGGAGATTTGATGAGCAGTCTATCGCCAGGTCAGGCATTTCGATTAGCAATAAAAGAGGAGAGTCCTTTACAGGTAATCGGTGCAATTAATGCTAATCATGCGTTATTAGCTAAACGTGCAGGATATAAAGCTATTTATCTATCTGGCGGGGGAGTTTCTGCTGGCTCTTTAGGTTTACCTGATTTAGGCATTTCTAATTTAGAAGATGTCCTTACAGATGCTAGGCGTATTACTGATGTTTGCTCATTACCTCTTTTGGTTGATATAGATACAGGCTTTGGGGCTTCAGCCTTTAACGTTGCTAGAACCATCAAGTCAATGGAACGTGCTGGTGTAGCTGCAGTTCATATGGAAGACCAAGTTGGCGCAAAACGATGTGGACATCGCCCTAATAAAGAAATCGTGAGCGTTCAAGAAATGGTCGATCGGATTAAGGCAGCAGTTGATGCGCGAACAGATGAGAATTTTGTAGTGATGGCTAGAACTGATGCTCTTGCTGTTGAAGGTCTCAACGCTGCAATTGATAGAGCCATACAATGTGTAGAAGCAGGCGCAGATATGATTTTTCCAGAAGCTGTTACACAATTAGATCAATATCAAGCATTTGTCCAACAAACAAAAGTACCTGTCCTCGCTAATATTACAGAGTTTGGATCAACCCCAATGTTTACTCTAGAAGAGCTGAAGAGTGTTGATGTAGCAATTGCTCTATACCCCCTATCTGCTTTCCGAGCCATGAACAAGGCAGCAGAAAATGTCTATGCGTCAATTCGTAAGAATGGAACTCAACAAGAAGTACTTCACACAATGCAAACACGTGAAGAGTTATACGCTTCAATAAACTATCATTCATATGAAAGCGCACTAGATCGCTTATTTCAAAACGATAAAAAATAAATATATTAAGGAGACAAGATGTTTATAGAAAATATAGATGAAAGTGCAGTTCCTGCTGGTCAAGAGCATTGGGCCAACAAAGATGGTATTAAATTATTTTTGTGGAATAAAAAACGTGTTCCAAGCTTACCTTATCAAGGGACTATCCTTTTTATCCATGGATCCTCTTGGTGTTCTCAACCAACATTTGACCTAGAAGTCCCAGGGCGTCCTTGGTCATCAGTTATGAATTTTTTTTCTGCAAAAGGATATGACACTTGGTGTTTAGACAACGAAGGTTATGGGCGTTCTGATAAACAAAGGGATATCAATTTTGGAGTTGAAAATGGTGCACATGATATTGTTGCTGCCACAGACTATATATTGGCTTATGACAAGATAGATCAATTGATGATGTATGGTATTTCTTCTGGCTCATTAAAAGCAGCTATGTTTACAGAGTGGCATCCAGAGCGCGTTTCACGTTTAGCCCTCGATGCATTTGTTTGGACAGGTGAAGGAAGTCCAACTCTTGTTGAGCGTCGCAAAATGCTACCTCAACTCATCGGCGTTAATCGTCGTCCATACAATCGCCAAGTCATTCAGAGTGTATTTGATCGTGATTTTCCCGGCACAGCAGATCAAGGGATGATTGATGCTTTTGCAACTGCCTCACTTGCACTAGACGATTCAGTCCCTACTGGAACATATATTGACATGTGTACCAAGTTACCACTTATCGATCCATTAAAAATCACAGTACCGACCATTATGATGAGGGGTGAATATGACGGTATTGCAGGTTTTGATGATTTAATAGAATTCTTTAGACGCTTACCTAATCCTGATAAACATTTCGCGATGATGCCCGGTGTTGCTCATGCCAGCTTTCAACAAAGCAATTATCTTCTTGTCTATGATGTCTTATTTAGCTTCTTAAGTCAGCATCCACCAGTTTTTTTAGCTAAATAATCGAATGAAACCTTTTTATATAAAATATCTATTTTTTGGGGTATTGGGACTATTAAGCTTTTCAATTCAAGCTCAAAGCACCTACCCCAACAAATCGATTAAATTGATTGTTGGATTTGCACCGGGAAGTTCTTCAGATGTTGCTGCAAGAGTTGTAGGTGAAAAAATGTCTCAGATTCTTGGACAATCTGTTGTTGTTGAGAACAGACCTGGCGGTAGTTCAAATGTTGCCGCTAAACTTGTTGCAAATTCCAATCCGGATGGCTATACCTTATTTTTATGTACAGTTGCAAATGTTCTTAATTTTGTAGGTAAAGGCTCAACTGAAATTGATCTAGCAACTGATTTAAATGCAATCAGTATGATTGGTAGTGTTCCAAACATATTGGTGGTTCACCCATCCCTCAACGTTCATTCTGTAGATCAATTAGTTCAACTACTAAAAAATAAGCCTAACCAAATACCCTACGCAACTGCGGGTAATGGCACAGCTCTTCACATGGCTGCATTACTTTTTTCAATGATGGCAGATGTGAAAATGATTCATATACCTTATCAGGGAAGTACTGCAGCCTTAACGGATTTGTTGGCTGGGAGAACAAGCGTGATGTTTGCACCAACATCTACAGTTACTCAATACGTCAAGAGTGGAAAGTTAGAAGCGTTAGCCGTTACAAGTATGAAAAGAAGCTCACTAGTACCAGAGCTTTCAACATTAAATGAACAAGGACTAACGGGCTTTGAATCCACAGTATGGTTTGGTGTAATGAGTCCAAATGGAGTGCCAGAATCAGTGGCTCTTACGCTTAATAAAGCAATTGCCACTGCGATTCAAACTACCGAGGTTCAATCGCAATTCAAAGCACAAGGAATCGAAAGCTCATACTTGAATCAAAAAGATTTCACTGCTTATATACGTGGAGAAAATACAAAATGGGCAAATGTGATTAAAAACGCTAATATTAAGTTTGATTAGTTATTCGCAAGTAATTCAAACTAAATTGCTGTACTTTTAGAAAGAAGATTTAAGACTTCTTCTGCTATAAAATTATTGGCTTGGAGGTACTGATTGCAAATAGGCCCAAAGTCCTTCAACTTGTTGTTGACTCAAAACATCCTCCCAAGGAGGCATTGCATTTTTTCCATAAGTAACAGAATCAAAAAAACGAATCTTGCTATCCCTTGGAAATTTCCCTAAATCAAATCCCCATTGAGGATTTTTCATCTGAGCTCCATGACATGCTTCGCAATTTTGTTGGTAAGTTTTTTCCCCTTCTTGGGTAAGATTAAGG
>DAIQPR010000007.1:0-28426 GCA_036787315.1 Polynucleobacter sp.
GCACTTGCTAAAGCCCTTTATTGGAAAGGATTTTCACCCGCGATTATCAGCCGTGGCTATCGCTCTGAATTAGCAAAAAATGTAAGCAAAGAAGTCTTGATAACAGATTCAAGCAAACAAGTTGGAGATGAAGCATTTTTAATCGCTGAGCAAGTTCGTTCACTCAATACCCCAGTTTGGATTGGATCAAATCGTTACCAATCCGGTAGCGCCTTATTGCAAAAACACCCATTAGTTAACGTCATTATTAGTGATGATGGTTTACAGCATTATCAATTAGAACGTCATTGTGCTCGGGATGGTGGAAAAGATATTGAAATCATCGTCAGTGATGCCAGAGGAAATGGAAACGGCCTACTTCTACCTGCAGGACCATTACGGGAAGCACCCAGCAGAAAAAGAGATTTAAGCTGGATAACGCAAATTGTTACAAGTAAGTTAACAGATCCGATTTCATCCTCTGACAAAAACACTTTTGTAATACCTTGCCAAGTTCATGAAGCATATCAATTAGTCAACTCAAAAAATACACAAGCACTCAGCAATATGATTGGGCAAAGGGTGCTGGCTGTGGCAGGAATTGCTAATCCGGAGAAGTTTTTTAAGCCTTTGCGCGATATTGGCCTACAGATCCAAACACTTCCTTTAGAAGATCATGCTGATTTTTCGGCAATCAACTTTAAAAATGATTCAGCCAATCAAATAGACCTAATTTTGATGACCGAAAAAGATGCCGTAAAATGTAAGCATCTGGATGATGAGAGAATTTGGGTTGTGCCTTTAGAAGCAGAATTGCCACAAGAAATGCTTGATATCATTTGTAAAGTTTTACAACGCTAAATTACGAGCTAATCATGGAAAAACGCTATTTAAATATTTTGGTATGCCCAAACTGCAAAGGGCGTTTGACTCTAGATGAGTCAGCCAATGAACTCATCTGTGAATTAGATAAGCTCGCATTTCCAATCAAAAATGGTATTGCAGTGATGTTGATTGATCAAGCTCGTCAAATTCAGCCCGCAGTTAATCCATAACGCATGTCTACCCCCTATATTGCGGTCATTCCGGCGCGTTTAGCTTCAACACGTCTTCCCAGAAAACCCTTAGCGGATATTGGTGGTGCACCAATGGTGGTACGTGTCGCACAACAAGCCGCAAAAAGTAAAGCATCTCGAATCTTGGTCGCAACCGATAGTGAAGAAATTGTCGATGTGTGTAAGTCCTACTCGATCGAGGCATTACTCACCAGCGCAAACCATCCTACAGGGACTGATCGTCTCAGTGAAGTAGTGCAAATGCTGCAACTGTCGAAAGATGAAATTATTGTTAACGTTCAAGGGGATGAACCTTTCATTCCGCCATCCATGATTGATGCGGTTGCTAATTCTCTTGCTAAATTTCCTGAGTGCGCTATATCAACTGGAGCAGTCCGAATAACAGATGATTTGGAATCTCAAAGCCCACATGCAGTAAAAGTAGTTCAAAATATTCGAGGAGAAGCCCTCTATTTTTCTCGAGCTAGAATCCCTTACGAAAGAGATCCAAAACTATTTTCTGCACCTTACCTACGTCATCTAGGTATTTACGCTTATAAAGTTAGTTTTTTACAAGATTTTGCTCACTTACCGCCAGCTCCTATCGAGCAAATTGAGGCCCTAGAACAGCTAAGAGCCTTATATAATGGGTATAAGATATACGTTGAAGTTTTTGATGAAACTCCACCTCCTGGCATTGACACTCCAGAGGATCTTTTGCATGCTCAACTAAAATGGCAGCAGTTGCATCAAAAATAAAGTTAATATGTAAGTATTACGTTTTTAGAGAGGAAAAAAATGAGGCTCATACTTTTAGGTGCACCTGGTGCTGGTAAAGGCACACAAGCAAAATATATTTGCGAGAAGTTTTCAATTCCTCAAATTTCTACAGGTGACATGCTCAGAGCTGCCGTTAAAGAAGGCACTCCCCTAGGTATAGAAGCTAAAAAGATTATGGATTCTGGTGGTCTTGTATCTGATGACATTATTATCGGCCTAGTTAAAGATCGCCTCACACAACCTGATTGCGCAAAAGGCTATTTATTTGATGGCTTTCCAAGAACAATTCCACAAGCACAAGCGATGAAAGATGCTGGTGTGCCGATTGATTACGTTATCGAAATCGACGTGCCTTTTGATGCCATTATTGAGCGAATGAGTGGTCGTCGTGTTCACGTAGCTTCTGGGAGAACGTATCACGTAAGTTTTAACCCACCTAAGCTTGCTGGAAAAGATGATGTCACTGGCGAAGATTTGATTCAGCGTGATGACGATAAGGAAGCAACTGTTCGTAAACGCCTTGACGTTTATGACTCTCAAACAAAACCTTTGGTTGAGTATTATTCAACTTGGGCAAAAAATGGTGATGCAAATGCCAAAATTTCTGCTCCAAAATATCAAAAGCTTGAGGGAACAGGTAGTGTTGAAGAAATTACCAATAGAGTATTTAAGGCGCTAGAGGCTTAAACCTGGCTTTTAGGATTTTTAATTCATTTATGAATCTTGAACTAGAAAATGGTCAATTAATCATTAATCCATTTATTAAACCAAAATACACATTACAAGACCTGTTAGCTAAGTGTGATTATGATGCTCCATTACCTGATAATTCTGAGTGGCTTAGCACACCTAGCGTCGGAAACGAGATTTGATAGTTGGGGAAGATATTTACTTTGTTGATTTAGATCCAACTTTTGGTTAAAAACAAAAAGTGAAAAAACTATCTAGTTTTTTTACCAAAATCTTTTAATTTACTTACCAAAAATCCTATAGCTGTTCCAATCACAAGTGAAGTTATTTGTTACGATTAACCTATAGCGACTGATTTTTAAAACTAAAGCTGATTAAGAAATTAAGCCTCCCTAGAATCATCCTGTGCTGTTTAAAAAACCTTAATTTGATTTAAATAAATTTTTTTAAACAATTTATTTGAAATTCAAATATTATCAATTCATATGAATAACATCCTTTCTATTTCTGGTCTTAATAAAACCTACCAATCAGGCTTTCAAGCTCTGAAAAACATTAATTTAGAAATTTCTAAAGGTGAAATTTTTGCGCTACTAGGTCAAAATGGCGCAGGTAAAACTACCTTAATCAATATCATTTGTGGAATCGTTAGCCCTAGTAATGGAGAGGTTCTGGTAGGCGGACACAACATTATTAGTAACTACCGAGAAGCAAGAGAATTAATCGGTTTAGTCCCCCAAGAGTTATCCACCGATGCTTTTGAAACTGTATGGAATACAGTTACTTTCAGTCGTGGCCTTTATGGAAAAGCACCTAATCCAGCTTTCATTGAAAAAATTCTGAAAGATCTCACCCTTTGGGATAAACGTAATAATAAGATCATGACCTTGTCCGGTGGTATGAAACGAAGGCTCATGATTGCTAAAGCTCTCTCTCACGAGCCTAAAATTTTATTTTTAGATGAGCCTACCGCTGGTGTTGATGTAAGTCTTCGAAAAGATATGTGGAACCTTGTCAAAATTCTTAAAGACAACGGCACAACGGTGATTTTGACAACGCACTATATTGAAGAAGCCGAAGAAATGGCGGATCGCATAGGCATTATTCGTCGTGGTGAATTAATCATGGTGGATGATAAGTTAGCTTTAATGAGTAAATTAGGAAAGAAAGAATTAAGTTTGCATCTTCAACACCCACTTGAAAAACTTCCTGAAGATCTTGTTTCAAAAGGACTCGTCCTCTCAGAAGATAAATACGAGATCATTTATCAATTTGATTCTAAAAATGAAGATTTCAATATAGCCCAGCTATTACAAAATATATCTGATCATGGCATCATCTTTAAAGACCTTCAGACAAAACAAAGTTCTTTAGAAGATATCTTTGTCAATCTCATTAATGCTGAGGCAAATACGCATGCATCTTAATTACTTCAGTATCCGCGCAATTTTTAAGTTTGAAATGGCACGAACACGCCGTACTTTAATGCAAAGCATTATCGCTCCAGTTATTTCAACATCTTTGTACTTTATAGTTTTTGGCTCAGCTATTGGATCTCGCATTTCTGAAATGGAAGGTGTCTCCTATGGGGCTTTCATTGTGCCTGGCCTCATTATGCTTTCTCTGTTGACGCAAAGTATCTCAAACGCATCATTTGGTATTTACTTCCCCAAATTTAGTGGCACTATTTATGAAATCCTTTCAGCACCAATATCTCCCCTAGAAATCGTGATAGGTTATGTAGGAGCCGCTGCTACTAAATCAACTATTCTGGGACTTATCATACTGATTACTGCAGCATTTTTTGTACCAATGCATATTGCACATCCATTATGGATGATCTTTTTTCTGCTTATAACTTCCATTACCTTTAGCATGATTGGTTTTATTATCGGGGTGTGGGCCGATGGTTTTGAAAAGCTTCAAGTAGTTCCTTTGCTTATCATTACCCCCCTCACTTTCTTGGGTGGAAGTTTTTACTCTATTTCTGTCTTACCTGACTTTTGGCAAAAAGTTGCTCTTCTCAACCCTGTTGTTTATCTCATTAGCGGATTTCGTTGGAGCTTTTACGGTATCCAAGATGTTGAACTTTGGATCAGCTTAGGGATGACATTAGCCTTTTTGGCGATTTCAATTAGTGTAGTGATATGGATTTTTAAGACAGGTTATCGTCTAAAAAAATAATCTTTTGACAGAGAATTCATTTTCCCTGACAAGAACCTCATCTAGTTTGAATCCACTTAGGCTGAAATTAATTGGCCTGGATTTTTTAGATAACTATTTTTGATAGCAGCAACAGTCCAATATGCAAGTGCAGCGGCAGGTCCAGTAGGGTTATAAGCGGAATTGTGGGGGAATAAAGAAGCTCCCATTACAAACAAATTATGTGCATCCCATGATTGTCCATATTTATTCACTACGCTATTCGAGGGATTAGTCCCCATAATCGTTCCACCGGTATTGTGTGTAGATTGATAAACAGATGATGACCAAGGCGTAACTCTAGGAGCTGGTGGAGTGATCTGTTTAGGATTAAGCGATTTACCTAATTTATCTATAACTTGTGAACTAAAAGTAGATAGCTTATGTTCATTCGGTTTATAGTCAAATGTCATCCTTAATAGTGGCTTACCAAATGCATTTTTATACGTCGGATCTAAATCTAAATAGTTATATCTATTAGCCATTACACTTCCATTCGATGAAATTCGCATGGAACGTAAATACCATTTAGCCATAGACTCTTTCCAAGCAGTTCCCCAGCTTGGTGTTCCAGGAGAGACCGGATGATATTCCAAAGGCCTACCATGGAACATTCCACCAAAAATTGTTGTACCACCAACAAATCCAGTAGTAGTTCTATCAAATTCCCAATTGGAATGGAAATCATCCATTACTGTTAACAGTCCACCTGTTGCCATGAATGGATTAAAAATTTTATCGTCAAAAAATAAAGTGGCATTTGCGCCTGTTTGATAAGCGTAGTTCTTTCCAACAACACCTTTTTGTGTTTGTGGATCGTAAGGGACTCCTATCCCTGAACTCAACATAAGTTGCGTATTAGTAAATACATAAGCAGAGAGAATAACGATCTTGGCAGGCTGAAAGCACTCTTCTCCAGTTATTAAATCTGTGTAAATAGCTCCTGTTACGCGCTTTTTACTTTTATCCATTTTTAGTTGCGTAACCCAACTATTAACTCTTAACTCAAAAGTAGATTGTTTAAGAGCATAAGGAATAACTGTAATCAGTGGACTTCCTTTAGCATTTGCCTCACAACCGTACTTTTCACAAAACCCACAATATTGACATTGCCCTAGCACTGCCCCATCAGGATTTGTATAAGGTCTTGAGGCGTTTGCAGCCGGCATGGGAAAAGGATGATACCCCATATTTTTGGCTGCTTGAGAAAACATGTCATTAGCATAACTAGAATTGAGTGGTGGCAATGGATAGTCTGACTTACGCCTAGCCTCAAAAGGATTACCACCTTCTTGAATTTGACCATTCAAGTTTCCAGCTTTGCCAGAAACTCCCGCTGTTCTCTCAAATTTTTCATAAAAGGGCTCAAGTTCAGAATAAGTTATGCCCCAATCCTGAATCGTCATGTCCTTTGGTATGTAGGACTTTCCATAGCGCTCTTCGTAAAGACTTCTAATCTTAAACTCCATATCCGTCCAACGCCAGGTCTGACCATTCCAATGAACACCAGCTCCACCCAAACCGTCCCCTGGTGTGAAAGAACCAAGTCTTCTCATTGGTAATGCTTTCTCATCTACTTTATTTCTAACAGTAACAGTGTCTTTTTTGACATCTTGAGCCAAGCCTGTTCTTGAATGATATTGAAGCTCATCACGAATGTGTGGCACTGAAAAATCTTCTTTAGCAGTCCTAGACTCACCACGCTCAAGTGCAACTACCGTAAGTCCCGCCTCAGCAAGTTCTTTGGATGCGATCCCACCAGTCCAACCCATGCCTATCACCAATACATCTACCTCAGAGAATGTCTTCATAGGGCTTAACTCACATCCTGAATGCTAAAAATTTTAGCTGTATAAGATTTATTTTTATACTGAGTAATATTGTTGGTATGTGTTGCAATAACACCTGGAAAGCCTAACATTTTCCAAGCTTCTTTATTAGCATTACCACCATAAACTGGGTCAGCAAAAAAGCCTTCAACGACCGTTTGATAGACCAAGTCAAAAAACAATTTTGCAGGTGGTCCCTTAATGAATTGCAACTTTCCAGCTTGCATTGCTTTTAAATGCTCTTCTTTCTGAGTCGGATTTAGTGCTGGGAATTTCATGCCATAATTTTTTTCACAAAACACATCAGATGCAGCTATCCCAGCTCTATACAGTTGAGAAGGTGTTAAAGGTAATTGATAGCCTTGTGTAGGGGTTCCACGCTCCCAAGGGCCATCTAGATAAAGCCGATCACCTTTACCCCAACCATCGTTCAAAGCACGGTCAATAAATATATTTACTCCAAGATCTGAGCCACTTGGAGTGAGGTGATCTGCAGGAATCATATGATTCACTACAGCTTCTATCCAATCGGCTTCTGATGGTGTGAAAAAAACATATCCTGAAACGGCCGAAGTTTCTTTACCCTTCTGAGTTGATTGAGCGTTCGCTTGACTTGGGCTTAAGACTCCTGACCCAACACTAATTCCACCAATTAACGCACTTTTTAATAAGTTACGTCTTTTGTCTTGGAAAGGTGTGTTGTTGTCATTAGTCATTCAAATTCCTTTTTAGTCATCCTAATATTTATTAACGCTTAGCTTCTGGAATCAAACCCGCTTTTAAAACAACATCAGAAAATTCAGGAGAAGATAGCAAACGGATTAAAGATAAACCTTCTTCAGGATGAACTGCATTCGTTGTCAAAGCTCCGACAAAACTAAATCCTGGCTGAAGCTCTGCTGGAATAGGGCCTAAAAATGTAATTCCAGGTGTGTGAATAACTTCACTCACTTGCTGAAAACCAATTTCTGCCTCACCTCTAGCAACAACTGCTGCAACAGCTTCCCCAGATGGTGGCCCCCTTACTTTGAAACTCTTATCTTTTACTTGTTCCAAAATACCCATCTTTTGGAACATGGCATTAGCAATGTAAGTTCCACTTCCACTATCTGAGTAAGCGATTGATTTTGCCGCTAACAAAGTTTTACGAAACTCCTCAGGAGTACTGATATCCGGTTTTTTTGCATTTAACTTAACCGCAGCACCAATTTGAGATAAAGCTAATGTCTTAATTGAATCAGCCTTAACAAAACCGAGCTTCGCTAAATTATGTCCTGACTCACCATCTAAAATGACCACATCAGATTTTTGACCTTGCGCTAAACGCGTTGGGATTGCCTCTGGAGAATCTCCAATAGAAGGTCCACGAATCACAATCAATTTATTTCCGGTGCGTGATTCATATATTGGAGCAAGTTGGTGAAATACACCAAAAAATCCCGCTGAGATCATTACTGTTACATCAGTCGCAAGGGCATTTTGAATTGGAAGTAAGGCTACAAAACTCAGGCATGCAAGGCGCAAAAAGCGAAATTGCCTTTTCATGTTTATTCTCCATTTAATAGTTATTTATATTCTTAGTAGTTTACACAATCAAAGAATACATATAAAAAATATAAATTTTCTTAAAGCTGTTTTAAGGAGAACGGAAGTAACTATTTAAGTTCTTTTAGTGCTGTTTCAAATGACTCTATGTCTTCAAAACTACGATAAACCGAGGCATATCGAATATAGGCAACCTTGTCCAAGCGCTTAAGCTCGCGCATTACCATCTCGCCTACTCTTGAAGTAGGTATTTCTTTTTCGCCAAGACTGATTACACGTTCTTCTAGATGAGCAATAGCTTCATCAAGTGCATCAGAAGATACCGGACGCTTACGCAAAGCTAATCGCATTGAACCAATAATTTTGTCACGACTATATTCGACACGACTGCCATCTTTTTTAACCAAAGTTGGCATAGATAACTCGATACGCTCATAGGTAGTAAAGCGTTTGTCGCACTTTTCACAACGACGTCTGCGTCTCACAGCACGCCCATCCTCAGAAACTCTAGAGTCTAAGACCTGAGTTTCTTCGTGGGTGCAAAATGGGCAATGCATCTTTAGTTGTTAAGCTCCGTAAACTGGGAAACGTTTTGTTAATGCTTCTACTTCACTGCGGACACGATCAATCGTCGCCTGATCATTAGGTTGTTCAAGAATATCAGCGATCCAATTGCCTACTTGAACTGATTCAGGAACTTTAAAACCTCTCGTAGTCATAGCAGGAGAACCTAAACGAATTCCGCTAGTAACAAATGGCTTCTCTGGATCGTTCGGAATAGAGTTTTTATTAACTGTGATGTGAGCTAATCCTAAGACTCGCTCAGCTTCTTTACCCGTAATATTTTTCGAACGTAAATCAACCAACATGACGTGAGATTGTGTTTTACCAGAAACAATACGCAAACCTCTTGAAACTAAAGTTTTTGCAAGTGCGTCAGCATTGTCTAATACTTGCTGTTGATATTCTTTAAAGTCCGGCTTCATTGCTTCTAAGAAAGCAACCGCCTTAGCAGCAATAACATGCATCAAAGGACCACCTTGTAATCCTGGGAATATCGCAGAATTAATTGCCTTTTCGTGTTCAGCCTTCATCAAAATAATACCGCCACGTGGTCCACGTAAGCTCTTGTGCGTTGTTGAAGTCACGATATCAGCATGCGGAACAGGGTTAGGATATAAACCTGCTGCAATCAAACCTGAATAGTGGGCCATATCAACCATGAAAATAGCACCAACATCTTTAGCAACTTTGGCAAATCTAGCAAAATCAATGTGGAGTGAATAAGCTGAAGCTCCAGCAATAATCAGTTTTGGCTTATGCTCATGCGCTAAACGTTCCATCGCATCATAATCAATCGCCTCATTTGCATCCAAACCGTAAGGTATAACATTGAACCATTTTCCGCTCATATTGAGAGGCATTCCGTGGGTCAAGTGACCACCTTCCGCAAGACTCATTCCAAGAATGGTGTCTCCCGGCTTTAAAAAAGCCAAAAATACAGCTTCATTAGCTGAAGCACCACAATGTGGCTGTACGTTAGCGGCATCCGCACCATATAACTCTTTGAGGCGATCAATAGCTAATTGTTCTGCAATGTCCACGAATTCACAACCACCGTAATAACGCTTACCAGGATAGCCTTCAGCATATTTATTGGTTAATTGTGAGCCCTGTGCCTCTAAAACAGCAGGTGATGTGTAATTTTCTGAGGCAATCAGCTCAATATGAGCTTCTTGACGAGCGTTTTCTGACTGAATCGCATTCCATAATGCGGGATCTGTTTTAGCTAGGTTATTACTTCTTTCAAACATCTTTTTAATTCCTTCATGAATTAGGGATAAAATATCCTCAGTCCTATATGATACAAAACAAGTATCGACTTGACTTAAAAGTTGTTAATTTTTTATATTGTGTACTTTCATCATTCATTAATAATTCATCTATAAACAGCTCACATGCAACACGAAGATCTTTCAATTATCAGCCTTGTTTTGAACGCGAGCATCGTTGTTCAGCTCATATTGGCTCTCCTAATTTCACTTTCTATAGCCTCTTGGTCGATCATCATTCGCAAGGGCTTTGCCCTCGGATCAGTCAAAAGAGCTACTGAAGAATTTGAGAGAAACTTTTGGTCTGGTGGGGATTTAAATACCCTTCTTGAAGCTGCTCAAAGAAATCAAAAAAAATACGCCAACTCTTTGGAGCGTATTTTTCAATCCGGTATGCAAGAATTTCTAAAAGCGAGAGATATTGATCCTGCAAGAAGAGCTATGAAAGCAACATATCAGCGTGAAATGGACTCTTTAGAATCCAATTTGCCCTTTTTAGCGTCTGTTGGCTCTGTTTCCCCATATATTGGTCTTTTTGGAACCGTTTGGGGGATCATGAACTCCTTCAGAGGTCTTGCTAATGTTCAGCAAGCAACACTAGCGAGCGTTGCTCCTGGAATTGCTGAGGCATTAGTAGCGACAGCAATCGGCCTGTTTGCGGCAATCCCAGCTGTAGTTTTCTACAACAGAAGTGCTTCTGACGTAGATCGCTTAGCTATTCGCTTCGAAACTTTTATCGAAGAATTTACTAATATTTTGCAACGTCAAACTCATGGCAAGTATCCAGCGAAGTAGTAGAGGTGGTCGCCGTCGTGCGATGTCAGACATCAATGTTGTTCCTTATATTGATGTCATGCTCGTTTTGCTTGTCATCTTTATGGTGACTGCGCCGTTTGTAAACCCAGGGGTAGTGAATTTACCAAGTGTGGGTGGAGCAAAAGTACAACCATTACCACCTATCTTCTTGAATATTAATGAAAAAGAGCAGATTAAAGTGAATGAAAACGGTGGCACAACTAGAACTTTGACAAGAAACCAATTAGGTAGCTTCGCTAGAGAACTCTCGACGAAAAATCCAGACCAACCGATGGTCATTGCAGCAGATAAGTCTATTCGGTACGAAATCGTGATGGATGTTATGTCTGAACTCAAAGAAAACGGCGTGAAGCGCGTCGGATTGGCTGTTAAGAGCAAATAATGGCAATTGCCCAAGCAATTCGATATAACCGCTGGGAGCATCCTGAGCCAGGGACTAAAAAATCTTTTTTATTATCCCTTGCCGCTCATAGTCTTTTGGCTCTTATGTTTATGGTTGGCCTCAATTGGAAAACCAGTTCAACACCAGCTGGTGTTGAAGTAGAACTTTGGGATAACTCTCCACAACAGGTGATTGAAGAAGAGATCATTAAAGAAGCTCCAGCTCCTGTCATCGATGAAAAGGCGGAAATTGTTGTCGAAAAGAAAAAAGTTGAGACCAAACCGGAACCTAAAAAGACTGAAGCAAAACCGGTAGCCCCTCCAAAACCAGTTGAAAAAGAAAAACCAAAGGTAGAGCCAAAGCCTAAAGTCGAGCACAAGCCTGAACCTAAGGAAAAGCCAAAAGCAAAAGAGGAAACAAAAGATAAGCCTAAAACTCCCCCAGTAGATGCTAAACAAAAAGCCGCTGAAGAAAAAGAACGTGCTGATCGTATCGCAAAAATGCAGGCACAAGCTGGTGCTGAAAGTGGTGGAAGCGGTGGCACATCTGGAGCGGGCACTGGCGCAGGAGGAATAGGGTCACCTGGCTATGCCGATAAAGTCAGAAGAACGATTAAACCCAGAATCATTTATCCCAATGCTGGACAAGTAGAAGGAAACCCTGCTGCATTTGTGGCTGTTCAATTAGCGCCTGATGGAAAAATTATTCAAAGAAAACTCAATAAATCCAGCGGTCTATCTGACTGGGACGCGGCAGTTCTAAAAGCGATTGACGACGCAGGAAGTTTGCCAAAGGATGATGATGGCACTGTACCTAAAGCTATTACCCTTATTTTTAGACCAAAAGATTAAATGATTGATAAGAAGATTACAATTTAATTCAAATTTAACTACATTCATTACATGAAAATAATTCTGCGATTTGTTATTTCAATTTTGACATTCTTAGCAATCAATACTGTTGCTATTGCTCAAATGCAAATTGAAATTACTGGCGTTGGACAAAGCCAATACCCTATAGCTGTAACTAGATTCTTAAACGAGTCTAGCTTGCCCACTTTTGTGACGGATGTGGTTAGAGCAGATTTAGCAAATAATGGTAATTTTGTTAATCTTGAACGTGGCGAAACTGAAGTTGCTGAAAATGCGAAGCCAGATTTTTCGATGTGGAGTGCTAGACGTGCGCAAGCTCTAGCTATCGGTACAGTAACAGCCTTACCTGGCGGTCTTTATGAAGTGAAATATCGACTCTACGATGTGGCAAAAAATCAATCATTAGGTGGTACCAGTGTTACGGTAGATCGAAACAATTTCCGTAAAGCCGGTCACGCTATTGCTGATGATATTGTGCAACGTCTGACAGGTGAGAGAGGTATTTTCTCAACTAGGCTATCTTACGTTGTCAAAAACGCTGGTCGTTTCCAATTGATGATTTCTGACTCAGATGGTCAAAATCCCAGAGAAGCTTTATCAAGTACAGAGCCGATCATCTCACCATCATGGTCACCAGATGGCAAACGTGTTGCTTACGTTTCTTTTGAAAGTAAAAAACCTGTCATTTATATTCATGAATTAGCAACCGGAAAACGCATCGTTCTATCGAATGAAAAAGGTAATAACAGCGCTCCCTCATGGTCGCCAGATGGTTCTAAATTAGCAGTTTCTCTCTCGAGAGACAATAATACGCAGGTCTATGTTATTAATGCTGATGGCAGTGGTTTAAAAAGAATCTCTAGAAGTATGGCAATCGATACAGAGCCACAGTTTTCTGCTGACGGAAAGTCAATCTACTTTACGAGTGATCGTGGCGGATCTCCTCAAATCTATCGCATGAGTGTTGATGGGGAATCAGCAGGTCCTGCAAGTCGCGTCAGCTTTAAACATGCCTATGCAACAAGCCCTCGTTTATCCCCTGATGGTAAGTATCTTGCGTATATAGCTAGAGCTGGTGGATTTAGACTCCAATTGATGGATTTAAGAACTGGTGAAGTAATGGCTTTAACACAAACCAACTATGACGAAACACCTACATTTGCTGCAAATGGTAAATTTTTGCTGTATGCAACACGGGTCAATGGGCGTCAAGTTTTGGCAGCTGTGTCTACGGATGGCCAAGTTAAACAAATATTGAGTATCCCAGGATCTGTGGTTCGTGAACCAGCCTGGAGCCCATTTATGAATTAGTGTTTTCGAGTGAAGATTACCTGCTCGAATTGTGTTAGTCAGTTAAAATTTGGATATTGAACAAGTAAGCTTTCAATCTATTACCTTAAAGGAGTTTTTATGAAAAGATATTTACCTAAAATAAACAGTCTATTTTTAATTGCAGTTGTAGCTGGTCTAAGTGCTTGCTCTTCAGGTGTTAAATTAGATGATGTGGAAGCAGCTAAAAAAAGCGCTACTGCTTCCGATTCAAAATTTGCGAATGAGCCTTGGAACGATCCAGCGAGCCCTATCTTTAAGAAGAGCTTTTATTTTGATTTCGATAGCTACACAGTTAAATCCAGTGATCAAGGACTCATCAATTCACATGCACAATTTTTAAATAGTATAAAAATCAAAAAAATGTGATTCAAGGAAATACTCACGATGCCGGTACTTCTGAATACAATCTCGCTTTAGGTCAAAAACGCTCTGAAGCAGTTCGTAAGCTTTTAAGTCTCTTAGGTGTTTCAGATACACAAATGGAAGCAGTTAGCTTTGGAAAAGAAAAACCAAAATCTTTATCCAATGATGAGCAAGGTCGCGCAGAAAATCGCCGTGCTGATATTGTTTATATTAAGTAATTTGTATCACGCGTGAACTCTTCAAGATATCTACTTTTGTGCTTTGTGACAGGAACCCTAATGGGTTCCTCTCAAGCCGCTTTATTTGAAGATGGTGACGCCAGAAAACAAATTAATATTGTTTCAGAAGCGCTCAAAGCGAATCAAAAAGCAGTTCTTGAGTTATCTCTGTCCAACGATAAACTCGTTCAAGAAAACCAAGATCTTCGCGGTCAAATAGAAGAGCTTAAAAAAGATAAAGAAGAACTCAGTGAGAGTCTTAAGAGCTATTACACTGAGCTCAATGCAAGGCTCCAAAAGCTTGAGCCACAAGATATTGAAATTGAGGGAGTTAAGGGTTCTTCACAACCCGGTGAAAAAGAAGCCTACGATGAAGCTCTTAAATTCTTTCAAAATGCTGATTTAACAAGCGCGAATACAACCCTTACTGAATTTATTAATCGATACCCAAGTAGTCCCTACTGGCCCCTTGCAAAATATTGGCTAGCTAATACACAGTACGCTCAAAAAGATTACAAGCCAGCAATTGCTACTGCACAATCTTTAATCAAACGCTACCCCGAACATCCAAGAGTTCCCCCTTCCCTTTATACAATAGCAAGTTGCCAAGTAGAACTTGGTCAAAAGTCTGAAGCGCGCAAAACACTCGATTCCATCATCAAAAATTATCCAAATACTAAAGCTGCTGAAAATGCAGCAGCTTCATTATCTAAATTAAAGTAATGACCTCAATCGCTCATTTGTCCACCTTTGCACCACGTCAAGTTGGTGATGCAGCAGTCGTTCTTTTATCTGGCGGTTTAGATTCAGCAACTGTTTTAGCAATGGTAAAAAAGTTGGGCTATACACCATATGCTCTATCTTTTCGTTACGGCCAAAGGCACTCTTCGGAACTTGATGCAGCAAGCATTATTGCTAAAGAGTTTGGTGCAGTTAGGCATGAAATTATTGATCTTGATTTAAGTCGTTTTGGTGGCTCTGCTCTGACGGATTTACAAATAGAGTTACCAACTTCAAAAACAAATACTCCTCATCAAAATATTCCAATTACTTATGTACCCGCAAGAAATACAATCATGTTGTCTTGTGCACTTGGATGGATGGAAGCACTGAATGCTACGGATATTTTCTTTGGCGCTAATGCTGTCGACTATTCTGGATATCCTGATTGTCGCCCTGAATATGTCCAAGCTTTTGAACACATGGCCAATCTTGCCACACGTGTAGGTGTTGAGGAACACACCGTCAGAGTTCACGCTCCTATTATCAAAATGTCTAAAGGTGAAATCATTCAAACAGGCATTTCTTTAGGGGTAGACTTTTCTAAAACGGTTTCTTGTTATCAAGCAGATTCACATGGACATGCTTGCGGAATCTGCGAATCTTGCCGTCTACGTAAATTAGGTTTTGAGCAGGCGAAGGTAGCCGATCCAACTCTCTATAAATCATAAGAATGCCTGACTTTACAGCCCTAGATCAATCCTTCATGCTAGAGGCTTTGCAATTAGCACTTCAAGCACGAGGTATTTCTGATCCTAATCCTAGAGTAGGTTGTGTCATTGTCAAACAAAACCAAATTATTGGTAAGGGCTTCACACAAAAAGCTGGAAGTCATCACGCCGAAGTTATGGCCTTACAAGATGCCAGGCACCATGGCTTTGATGTTCAAGGCTCAACCGTTTATGTAACACTTGAGCCATGCTGTCACTTTGGTAAAACTCCACCCTGCACTTTAGCCTTAGTTCAAGCAAGAGTTGCAAAAGTAATCATCGCAGCAGTCGATCCTAATCCTCTAGTCAGTGGAAAAGGAGTCCAAGAACTTCAAGCAAATCAAATCGAAGTTCAAACAGGCTTATTTGAATTACAAGCAATGATGCAAAATTTAGGATTTATGAAGCGAATGCGTGAGGGCTTACCTTGGGTGAGACTAAAAATAGCCTCAAGCATAGATGGCGTAACAGCCCTTCCAAATGGACAAAGCCAATGGATCACTAGTGAGGCTGCAAGGCATGATGGACATTTTTGGCGTGCACAAGCTAATATTCTGTTAACTGGTATAGGAACTGTACTCTCTGACAATCCTCAGTTAAATGTTCGGGGGATAGAAGTCCTGCAACAACCCCTTCGAGCAATCATTGACTCGAAATTAGACATCCCTCTTGATGCGCAAATTTTACAAAATGGAAAAACAATCATTTTCTGCGCAGAAGCTAAAAACGAACAAATGCAACAAAAATTAGCAATGTTAGGTGATATGGATGTTCGGGTAATAGAAATGCCAAATTCGTTTGGCAAGGTAGACTTACCAGGAGTAATGCAGTATCTAGCTCAAGAGCATAGTGCCAATGAAATACATGTTGAGGCTGGATTTAAACTAAACGGATCTCTGGTTCGTGAACAATGTGTAGATGAACTTTTAGTTTATTTAGCCCCCAAGCTTCTCGGGAATGGTTCTGGTCTGACCAATGTGGGTCCCCTATCAGCTTTGTCCGAAGCTTACACATGGAAGTTTATAGATCAACAATCCATCGGCAACGATATTCGTCTTCGTCTATTAAAAGTTCATTAAGCTCAAAGCGTTATACTTCAAGCTTATTTTTTCAAGATTTCAAATGAGAGTTATTTTGAGAACTGCAAATGTATGCCCTATGGTGGATAATATATAAATGTTTACAGGAATTGTTGCCGCAATAGGTCAAATTACTCAAGTCCATCCTTTAGGTGATGGCTTTCGCTTACGAATAAATGCAGGTCGTCTTGATTTAGCAGACGTTATCTTGGGAGATAGTATCGCTATCCAAGGTGCTTGCATGACCGTTGTCGAGCTAGATACCTTGAATAATGTCTTTGCAATTGATATTTCTGCAGAGTCAATCTCTAAAACGAGCGGCCTTGCACAAATTGGCCCAGTTAATCTTGAAAAAGCCTTGCGCTTTAATGATCGACTCGGTGGTCATCTTGTAAGCGGACATGTGGATGGTCTCGGAACAGTTGCAGAATTTGCAGTTGTTGCTCCCACTAATGAAGAGGATATTTCTAAAAGCTCATGGCACCTCGCTATTGATGTGCCATCTTCCTTATCAAAATACTTAGCCTATAAAGGTTCCGTTGTTGTCAATGGAACTTCGCTAACAGTGAACCGTGTAGAAGATTTACAGAATGCTTCAGGTCCATTTTCTCGGATTCATATAAATCTCATTCCACATACCCTTGAGAACACAACTTTGCAATATTTGACCGCTGGAAGCCAAGTCAATATTGAAGTTGATCTAATCGCTAGATACCTCGAAAGAATGTTAACCGTAGACCCTAATTTGGCAAAAGTATCATGACAAACGAAATTTCTTCTTTCTTGAGTCCAACATCTGAAATCATTGCGGACATGCGCGCTGGAAAAATGGTTATCCTAGTGGATGAGGAAGATCGCGAAAACGAAGGCGACTTAGTCATTGCTTCAGAACATGTAACAGCTGAAGCCATTAACTTTATGGCGCGTTTTGGTAGAGGACTAATTTGTTTAACCCTCACCAGAGAGCATTGTGAACAACTCAAACTTCCTTTGATGGTTCGCGATAACGGCACTTCAATGGGTACCAACTTTACTGTTTCCATTGAGGCTGCACAAGGCGTAACTACTGGTATTTCAGCAGCGGATCGTGCCCATACAGTTTTAACAGCGGTTGCTAAAGATGCTGGGCCACAAAGTATTGTTCAACCTGGACATATTTTTCCATTAATGGCACAACCCGGTGGAGTTTTAGTTCGATCAGGTCATACCGAAGCGGGTTGTGATTTAGCAGCATTAGCAGGTTGCCGTCCGTCCTCAGTTATTTGTGAAATTATGAATGATGACGGAACAATGGCTCGTCTACCCGACCTCATTGAATTTGCAAAATTACACAATCTCAAAATTGGCACCATTGTTGATTTGATTAAATATCGTAGTCAGCATGAAAGTATGGTCAAACGCATTGGCCAAAAATTATTTAAAACTGCTTGGGGTGATTTTTTAGGAACTCTCTATCAAGATGTTCCAAACCAACATTTGCATTTAGCGCTAGCTGTTGGCAAACCTAATCCCCAAGAAATTACTTTGGTGCGCGTTCATGAACCGACGATTATTTTGGATTTCTTAGACCAAGGTGAGAACTTTCATTCATGGCCACTAGATAAAGCTTTAGAAAAAATTGCTCAATCTACCTGTGGTGTAGCTGTTTTACTCAATGTAGATTCAGATAAATCTCTTTCACATCACTGGTTTAAAGAATTTGAATCTAAGTCAGATGAAAATCTCACTTCCCCTGCTATCCGCAAACATGACTTTAGAACCTATGGTATTGGTGCTCAAATTCTGAAGGATCAAGGTGTTGGCAAAATGCTTCTAATGAATAAACAAGGTCCACTATCAGGTATGGCAGCTTATCAGCTTGAAGTAGTTGGATATGTCGAAGCGAAGTAATAGATAATATAGTCTTATTTGCTACCCAATTCACATCAAGGATAACCAAGCATGACTGACTCAACAAGTAATGAAGAAATTGGACAAATCGACTTTTTAGAACCTAATCTTGAGGGTGCGCAAATTAGCGTTGCTATTGTGCAAGCCAGGTTTAATGAAGAGCACTGTCATGCTCTAACTAAAAGCTGCATACAAGAACTCATTCGTTTAGGTGTTTCTAGTGATGATATTTTGCTCACAACTGTTCCAGGCGCTTTAGAGATTCCTTTGGCATTACAAAAATTGGGTGAAACTGGTGAGTTCGACGCATTAATTGCTTTGGGTGCGGTTGTTAGAGGTGAAACTTATCACTTTGAACTTGTCTCCAATGAGTCTGGTGCTGGCATTACACGCGTTAGCTTAGATTTAGGAATACCTATTGCAAATGGTATTTTGACAGTTGATACCGATGAACAAGCCCGTGCAAGGGTTGAACAAAAAGGTAAAGACTGCGCTTTAGCTGCTGTTGAGATGGCAAATTTTTGTATCACCATTCAGGATGGAGAAGATGCCTCCTAGTCCATATCTAACTGAGCAACATAAGTTAGTCTCTTCTACTCCAATAAAGCGCTCACTGACACCACGTCGTAGAGCGAGAGAATACGCTCTTCAAGGTATTTATCAATGGTTGATGATTACCAAATCTGGTGGTTTACCTGCTACCAGTGCCATTGCCAAGCAACTCGGTGAAGATCCAGCATTTGTCAAAGCTCAATTTGAGTTATTCGAATCTGTGTTTGAGGGAGTTTGCCAACATGCAGAGATTCTTCAAACTGATATCCTTGCTTTCCTGGATCGTCCTATTGAAGAACTCTCACCGATTGAACTTGGATGCATGATGATTGGTGCTTATGAACTAAAGTATGACGTATCAACACCTTATAAAGTTGCGATTAATGAAGCTGTTGAACTCACCAAAACCTTTGGCGGGACAGATGGACATAAATACGTCAATGGCGTTCTAGATCAATTAGCTCAGAAGTTTCGAAGCATCGAAATCGACGCTGATAACACATAAAAAAAGCCCTTAATTAAAGGGCTTTTTGCAAATTACTCCAGTTTTTTAAGAGTCTTGCTCTTTAGGCTCAACATACTCAACAGGTGGAATAGGTTTAATTTTTTCTTCTGAAGCTTTCTCTACCTTGTTATTGAATACTGGTGGAGGTAATACTTTACTGTATTGTGCCGCTGAAACCTCTAATGGCACTTCACGGATTTTAGTGTTCTTGAGAAGTGCAACTAAAGTCTCGCGCTCAGTCAACACTTTTGCGGCATATCCACCATCACCAACAGCTGCACCACCAACGTAATAACGTAAGCCAGCTTGGAGTGATCCAGACATTGCAATATAAGATTTAAGGATATATGCCCCAACACGAATATTTGCCTCTGGCTTGAACGCGGCAGCTGGGCCACCGTATGGTGCAAATTTTTCAGTATGCACTCGAGTCAAAACCTGCATTAATCCTTGTGCCCCCATATTACTTTGAACATTTGGATTGAAATTAGACTCAATTGCCATCACAGCAACCAATAACACTGGGTCAAGATCAACCTCTTTTGCCACCACAATTGCGTGAGATATATATTGACCGATCGCTTTTGGGTCTACACGATACTTATTTGCCATATAGTTAGCAACTTTTTGCTGATCTGTTGTGCTAACCATTAAACGAGAATCTTGAGCAGCTGGATCAATTGAACCAGAGATTTGTTTTGCTAAGGGCGCAATCGAGGGAACAGGAGCTCTGAGAACGTCTGGGCTAATGAGAACATCTCCAGAAAGAGATGCTCCAAGATTAGTTTTACCCATCGATACAGGCTTCACAGATGGAGCTTCGTCAACATCATAGCTTTCTGTACTATTAATACTAGCAAGCTCTACTCCAGGGGTAATTGATTTGGCAAGTTCAGAGCGGAGCGGTTCATTCACAGCGATAGCTATACCGATGAAGACGCCAATAACTGCTGCAGAGTTACTAACACGTGCTAAAGTGGCGTTCAGAGTACTATTAGGCTTAGCTTTATAAACCTTAAAATCTGATTTTTGACCATAAGTGCTTATCTTGGTCTGGACACTCTGCAAGAGGTCTTTCGACGTCTTACTAGACTGCTCATACAAGTTAATCAACTTTATTTTCATCAATACATACCTACTGCTTTGTTAAGGAAAGTAAATCTTAGGTCAGTCTTTATATCTCGTCAAGAATATAAAAGTCATTATTAAGACATAAAAGTAGTAGAAATGCATATGATTTGAATAAGTTAATGCTTACTCAGTAGAAACCTATTTGAACTCAACAATAAATTAAGTTAGTGTTTACTAATTTTATCATATGAAATTTGAGGCAAATTTCTTCAAAAACCTAAAATTTTTATACTGTGAAACATTTTTTAATCATTGATTAATGTTTCACGAAAAAATTTAACTTTTTGGTGGTGAACAATTTTATTATTGAAAATCCAAACCTATCAGATAAAATAACCGACGAATCATTTAGAGAGAGTTCTGCCTCTTTTTGTAATTTGTGTTTTTTCTTTTTCAAAATTTCTTCTTGTCAAAATTCAACTTAAAAGAATTGAAGAATATATCATTTATCTATATCACCAGAAGTTAATCATGGATAAAGCAAAAGTACTTAAAAAAGGTAAGAGTCAAGCAGTTAGACTTCCAAAAGAATATCGCTTTAATGAAACTGAAGTATTCATTCAACATTTTGGTGGAGGAATACTTCTCTTGCCAAAGAATGGTCTATTCAATGCAATTACAGCTTCTTTATGTGGTTTTGAAACGGAACTAAAATTGGTTCGAGAACAACCAGAACAACTTTCTCGAGTAGCTATTACTCCATGATTGCGCTAGTTATGAATATTTGCATTCATAGCATCAACTAAAAAATAATTAAAGCGCTTGATCCCTAGCGTTTTCCGAATGCCACTATGTTTAACTTTATATCTCAAAACAAAATACATCTCTAGATGTTCTTCAATCATTAATTTTGTAAGGGCATGCAGTTAATTAGTACTTCAATATTTTAGGATCTCTATTTCCAACCCAAGTAAATTCAAATCTATCTGTTTTACGAACATCTCCAACTAATGCAGGTCTAAAACAAGCTAGATTTGTACCATCACTCTTTCGCACACTAGGGTAAATTACACCTAGTGAACCTTGCTCTAAAAGTTGACTTGCTAGCAATTGGGAATCAACATAACTCTTTGGATCCAAATACTTTTCACGATTTTCAACTTGCCTAAGGTCATGAAACTCACAAGAAAAGTCTGATAAATACAGTTGATAACGAACGCTATCTTGAAAAAAATTAATTTCTTCATACTCCACAGTTTTATGAAAAATCACCTCTGCTAGAGCAGTATCCAACTCAAATGAACAATACCAAGCCCCTCTATTTGGACCATTAAACCGGCTTCCTTCAGGTCTAGGATACGTAAAGGGGGCATTAATCACACGAAAATTTGGAATCCCAAAAACGAGTTCATCAACCCCAATTCCTGATAGACGATTAGATTCAGCTAAAAGTCTTTGATTTGTAGCATTATCAATTTCAAACAAATCTTTTAAGTGATTGTTGTTATCAGAAATTGGAGATAGCACCGAATCTTCATCTTCAACAAATCTGGAGGGTATTAGACGATACAGATCATATCGTCTAAGTAAAAAAGTGGGAATGCTAATCAAATTAAAGCCCACCTCTCCTTGCATCCAATAAAGATCGTACTAATTGCAATGCAACGATACCACCTGATTTCATAAATTCTAGTGGAGACTCTCCATTAAAAAGCCTATTTTGATTTGGCATTTTTACCCATTTATCGGCCAAATTATCGCCATATAAGATGTGGAGTGCTTGATATATGCCAATAAGGTAAGAGATGCGTGTAAAACGATCAATGTCTAGAGTTTTTTTTGGATTTTTTTTGAGATCATAAAAACTACTACTTGCTAAGCCACCAAGAAGCTCACGAGCATCCTCATCTTTAATTTGCCATTTGTTTGCAATATTAAAGAAACCTTTAACTGCAGATTCAGATAGTCGAGCCCTCTCATCTGCTGAGTTGATGTTAATGAGGGTAGCAGGTTCAAAGTTACTTTTAGGATAGGAATAGGCTAAGTTCATGATTTTAAGTATTAAAAAGTATTTAACTACAAATTAAGAGTAATTTTACTCCAAATATAAAATATTATAAAGACTTCTATTAGTAGGGGTTAATTTTGAGATTACGCTTCAGAAGTTTTTGAACTTAGACTTAAGTTCAGTTCCAAGATTGAGGGATCTCTAGCCGATATCCATTGCTCATGGTAAATTAACATTTCTGTTTAATTATTAAAAGTTTCTTTTAAGAAACCCAATTTGGAGATCGTTTCATGAATGCACCAGAGCGTATGGCTTCACCATCAATACCTGCACAATTAAAAAACCCAGGACTATTTCAAGAACAAAGCTTTATTAATGGATCTTGGAGAGCTTCCCAAAAAGGTGAAACATTTTCTGTAAATAATCCCGCAACAGGAGAAATCATCGCTCAGGTTGCAAATATGGCAGCAACAGATGCAACTGCAGCGATTGATGCTGCATCTGTGGCATTTGGTCCATGGAAAAACAAGCTCGCCAAAGAGCGTTCAGCAATTATGCGTAAATGGTTTAATCTCATTGAAGCAAATGCGGATGACTTAGCAAGACTCATGACTTTGGAGCAAGGCAAACCTTTGGCTGAAGCTAAAGGCGAAATCATGTACGGAAACTCTTTTATCGAATGGTTTGCCGAAGAAGGTAAGCGAGTAGCGGGTGCTGTTCCATCTACGACCTGGTCTGATAAAAGAATGATCGTCCTCAAACAACCTATCGGAGTTTGCGTGGCGATTACTCCTTGGAATTTCCCAACTGCAATGATTACACGTAAAGTTGCCCCAGCTATTGCAGCTGGTTGCACAATTGTTATCAAACCAGCTGAGCAAACCCCTCTTTCTGCCCTTGCATTAGCTGTTCTTGCAAAAGAAGCTGGCATGCCTGATGGTGTGATCAATATCGTTACTGCAGATGCAGATCGTTCTATCGAAATCGGTAAAACACTTTGCGCCTCCAAAAAAGTAGCTCACCTGTCCTTTACAGGCTCAACTCCTGTAGGCCGTATTTTGATGGAGCAGTGTGCTCCAACAGTGAAAAAAGTGGCTCTTGAGCTAGGTGGTCACGCTCCATTTATCGTATTTGAAGATGCCGATGTAGATGCTGCTGTTGCTGGCGCTATCGCATCAAAGTATCGTAACGCAGGACAAACATGTGTCTGTACTAATCGCTTTTATGTCCACGAAAGTATTCATGATGAGTTTGTTGAAAAATTAGCAAAAGCTGCTGCAGCTTTACCAGTCGGTAATGGTCTAGAAGCAGGTATTAATCAAGGTCCATTGATTGATGAACAAGCTATTGAAAAAGTAGAACGTCATATTTCTGACGCAGTAAACAAAGGTGCCGCTGTTAAAACTGGTGGTAAGAAACATGCTTTAGGTGGACTATTCTTTGAACCAACAGTTTTAGCAAATGTGACGAATGAAATGCAAATCATGACTGAAGAAACATTTGGTCCAGTTTCTGCAGTTGTGCCTTTCAAAGATGAAGCAGATGTGATTGCTGCTGCTAACAATACTGAATTTGGTCTTGCATCCTATTTTTATAGTCGTGATATCGGTCGTATCTGGCGTGTTGCTGAACAACTTGAATATGGCATGGTCGGTATTAATACAGGATTATTCTCCAACGAAGTAGCACCTTTTGGCGGAGTAAAACAATCTGGACTTGGTCGCGAAGGAAGTGTTTGGGGTATGGATGAATACCTTGAGATGAAATATCTCTGTATTGGTCTGTAATCTAAAGTCTCAGTAAATCAACGCTCAGTATGCAAGGTCGAATTGGACCTCATACTGAGTTTTTGTTTATAAAACAGCGAAAATTTAATTACGGTTTTTTAAGAAAAACCAAGTCCCACACTCCGTGCCCAAGTCTTAGACCACGTTTTTCAAACTTAGTGATGGGACGATACGCAGGTCTTATTGCGTATCCATTTACTACTCTTCCATCAGGTAGTGTTTCTTGGGTAACTGCAGTGTTTTGCAATTGTGGCTCATCACTCAAAACACTAAGCATCTGCACAGCGTACTCTTCCCAATCAGTTGCTAAATGAATATATGCACCAGCCTTTAATTTAGTGCAAAGCTTAGCGATAAACTCTGACTGGATAAGTCGCCTTTTATTATGCTTTTTCTTGTGCCATGGATCTGGGAAAAAGATATGCACACCATCTAAAAATTGCTCAGGAATCATGTGCTCTAAAACCTCAACTGCATCATGACGAATAATGCGAATATTCTGAATATTTTCTTCGCCAATTTTTTTGAGTAATGCTCCAACCCCTGGCTCATGAACCTCTAAAGCCAAAAAATCATCATTCGTTCTTAATTGCGCAATATGGGCAGTAGTTTCACCCATACCAAAACCTATTTCGAGTATCCTCAGACGGGAATTATTCTCAATTTCAAATATATCTTCCCAAACGAGTTGTTGCTCTTTATAGGGTATGAGATATTTTGGGCCTAGTTCATCAATGGCACGTTGTTGACCCAATGTTGTGCGTCCAGCACGCATCACAAAAGATTTGATGCGTCGCTGGAAAATGTTTTTTTCTTCTAAAGAATCATTATTTTGATCAGACATATTGCTATTTTAGGCGCTCCAGTTGATCCATCCCATCATCGATGTGAGAATCACTAATAATCCAAAAGCAATACGATACCAAGCAAACGGTTTGAAGTTGTGATGACTTACATACCCAATCAACCACTTCACACAAAAAAATGCTGCGATAAATGAAGTCACAAAACCAACAGCTAAAACAGGTCCAAAGCCTGTAATGTCTAACAAGCCTGTGTCATGTCTTAATTTATATAACTCATATACGGTTGCACCAGCAATGACTGGGATTGCTAAGAAAAAAGAAAATTCTGTAGCAACTTGTCTTGGCAATCCAAATAACATTCCACCAATAATCGTTGCACCTGAACGAGATGTACCTGGTATCAACGCAGCACATTGTGCAAAGCCAACTTTAATGGCATCTTTAATACTCAAATCTTCTAAATGTTCAATACTGCGCAAAACCACTTTGCGACTACTTTGTTTCGCTTGCTCTAAATGCTCTGCCCAAAGAATAATAAATCCACCGACGATAAATGCTGTTGCAACAGGAATTGGTTCAAACAAATGTGCCTTAATATATTTGCCAAAGATCAGGGCTAAAGTAATTGCAGGAATAGAAGCAACAATCACATTAAGTGCAAAACGATTGGATAGAGGTCTTCTGCCTAAACCACTGAGAACATCAATAATTTTTTTTCTAAATTCCCAGCAAACAGCAAGAATGGCACCTAACTGGATAATCACTTCAAAGGCCTTACCACGCTCATCATTAAATTCTAAAAGATGACCTGCCAATATTAAATGACCTGTACTTGATATTGGAAGAAACTCAGTTAAACCTTCAACAACGCCTAAAATTGCGGCTTTAATCAGTAATGCAATATCCATGAATCTACCTTATTGAATGAATACACTTATATGATTGATAGGAAAAAATCACCTTAAACCAATTTCTATTTTCGCACGCATCAACATCACTCATAACGCAATGCGACAATCGGTTGCATTTTGGCAGCCTTCTTGGCTGGATAGTATCCAAAGAAAATACCAATGGCTGCAGAAAAACCCACTGCAAAAATAATCGATAAAAGACTTAAGCTAATATTCCAGTTCGCAAGGTAAGCGACTAACCAAGAAATAAACACACCAAGCAATACTCCCATAGCCCCACCTAAAGTTGCTAGGGTCATTGCCTCAACTAAAAATTGCATCATGATGTCTCGTGCTCTTGCTCCAACGGCAAGACGCAGGCCAATCTCTCTGGTACGTTCTGTTACAGAAACCAACATAATATTCATAATACCAATACCGCCTACTAATAAACTAACTGAAGCAACTGCAGCTAAGAGCATTGACATCACTTTACTTGCAGCTTCTTGCGTCTTCAGAATTTCAGTAAGGTTGCGAACTTGGAAATCATTTTCATTGCCAGGCTGAATACGGTGACGTTGACGTAACAAATCATTAATCCGGTTTTCAACTTCTTGCGTATCTGAACCATCAACAGCTTTAATCATGATGGTACCGACTCTTGCAATACGACCTCTAGGCTCACCAAAAAGACGATTACGTCCTGTGGTCAATGGGACAAAAATAACATCGTCTTGATCTTGCCCCTGACTACTTTGTCCTTTGGATTCCAAAATACCAATGATCTCAAAAGGAATACCACGTATACGTACCACCTGCCCTACCGGATTATCTTCACCAAACAATTGGCTTGAGACAGTTTTACCGATAATGGCAACTTTACCAAAACGTGAGATTTCACCCTGATCAAATAAACGACCTTCAGTTAAATTCCATTCACGCACATCGAAATAATCGTTATAAACCCCATAGATACTTGTAGACCAGTTGGTGTTACCAAATACCACCTGGGCTGTACTTCTTGAAAGAGGTGCCGCAAAAGCAACATCTTGTACTTCGGTAACAATCGCTCTTGCATCTTGTTCTGTCAAAGTTTGTGCGTTACCCGCTCCAAGTCTTGCACCTGACTGAATAATCGATCCCGGAACAACAATTAATAAGTTAGAACCAAGACTTGCAATTTGCTCTTGCAATCGTTGTTGCGCTCCTCCACCAATTGCGATCATGGCAATCACGGCCGCAACACCAATCACAATACCAAGCATTGTCAAAATTGAACGCATCTTATTTACACGCAGAGCACGCATTGCAATAGATAGATTCATGAGTGATGCAAATTTCATAAGCTCTGCTCCACTTCGAATTTACCTACGGGATGCTCATTAATCTGAATTTCAATAATCTTGCCATCTTTAAAAGTGACGACTCGATTAGCATAAGCAGCGACTTCTGGCTCATGGGTAACGACGACGACGGTCATACCTTCATGATTGAGCTGTCGAAGTAAATGCATAATTTCAACAGTCATCTTAGAATCTAATGCACCAGTTGGTTCATCAGCGAGTATCAATGCTGGGTCATTCACCAGCGCACGCGCAATGGCTACACGTTGTTGTTGCCCGCCAGAAAGTTCTGAAGGGGTATGGTGAAGGCGATCCCCTAAACCGACTTGTTGCAAACGAAGTTTTGCATGATCTAGTTGTTCCTTCTTTGTCAACGCAGCTAAAGGACCACTTCGCGCGTAAAGAAGTGGCATTGCCACATTTTCAACAGCAGAGGTTCTTGCTAAAAGATTAAATTGTTGAAATACAAAACCAATTCTTTGATTACGAACATCTGCAAGTTCATCAACACTTAATTGACTTACTGCTTGCCCCGCAAGTTCGTAATCGCCACTTGTGGGTTGATCTAAGCAACCAATCATATTCATAAAGGTTGATTTGCCTGAACCCGAAGCACCAATAATGGCTACAAAATCTCCAGCTTCAATATCAAGACTCACACCATCTAAAGCTCTTACTTCAAGCTCTCCTTGACCATATGATTTGACGAGATTTTTTGTTGAAATGAGTGGCATTTACTTACTGCTCCCAAATGATGTTATGTTGCCGCTCTAGACATTGCTTTACTCTCGATATTAATTGTGTTCTAGCCCCATATTTTTTTAGGTTTTCTAACAGGCGTAATGGAATGATGTTTTCGAAGTTTTCTAAAATACCTTTCGCACTGTCAACACTAATACCAAATAGTGGTGCAATTTCTAATGCATAACTAATCTTCGAGTTATGGACTCCAGGCTTAATATCCAGTTCTTGGTACCCTAAGTTTGTCATTTGCATTACCACATCAAACGCTGGACTCAGTCTATATTGACCATTATGGACATGAATGACACCATGGTTTTTGATGTGATCATCAGTATTATCAATAATTAAATTAAAAACTAATCTTAG